>JAKFDW010000378.1:0-18571 GCA_036675955.1 Orrella sp.
CCTGCCGGGATGCCGCTACCAGGATGCCATGAAACAGCTTGCGCGCAAGCCCTTCTTTCTTGCCTTGCTAATGTCGTTGCCGCTTTGGATCGTCTTCAATAATTTTATTGTCGCGATAATGGTTTCCTTGCTTGTCGCTTTCTTCATTTCCATGTGCTATTCGCTATACACAATCAAGCAGATAAAGCCCGAGGCTCCGCATCAAGCCGACACACAGAATCCCGATGAATCCGAGTCCTCGACTCCCCATAACAAATAGCGAAGCAGCTTGATCATGCCCATATCCTCCATGGCGCCTTCGGGCTTGCCCAGCCTGGACAATGAATCCGCCGCCCATGCCAGAGCCGTTGCCTTTCATTTGGCAGAACAGATCCAGGGCTGCGACGCCGGCTTCATGCCATTTGATCAATGGATGGATCTGGCGTTGTACGCGCCGGGCCTGGGCTACTATGCCGCCGGCAACACCAAGTTTGGCGCCGCCCTGCCCACCGGCGACTTCACCACCGCACCGGAAATGACTCCCTTGTTCGGCCAGACTATGGCCAGGCAGATCGCGCAAGTGCTCGATGAAAGTCACTCCGTGCAGGTACTGGAGTTCGGCGCAGGATCGGGCGCACTGGCGGCGGCCATTATTCCGGCGCTGCGGCAATCAGGCATAGAGCCCCACTACCAGATACTGGAAGTATCGGCCGATTTGCGCGCACGCCAGCAACAGCGTCTTGCCGGATTCGGCGCCAGCGTAAGCTGGCTCAGTGAGCTGCCGCAGGCGTTCTCGGGCTGCGTCGTGGCAAATGAAGTGCTGGACGCCATGCCCGCTATGCTGTTTCGCTGGGACGATGCCGGCCGTGTCATGGAAATCGGTGTCCGTCTTGCACAACGCGCCGCCGGCGATGGCCAGCCCGCCTTTGAGTTCGCGCAGCGCCAGGCCAGCAATGCAATGCAGCACCTGATCAGCAACCGCATGCCGCCGCTGGCCGGCTATCAATCGGAAATTAACCTGCGAGCCGAAGCGTGGGTCACGCAAATGGGTTCGTGGCTCAAGCAGGGTGCCGCCCTGCTGGTCGACTACGGGTTTCCGCAGCGGGAGTACTTTCATCCCCAACGCAACGAAGGCACGCTGATGTGCCATTTCCGCCATCATGCCCACAGCCAGCCCCTGATCCATGCTGGGCTGCAGGACATCACCACCCATGTCGACTTTACGGCCATGGCCGATGCAGCCCTGGAAGGCGGCCTGGATGTGCTGGGATATACGTCGCAAGCCCGATTCCTCATGAATGCCGGCATGCCGGAACTGCTTTCGCAATCCGGCGCATTGGCCCAGCCGCAGACCATATCGGCAGTACAAAAGCTGATATCGGAAGCCGAGATGGGAGAGCTGTTCAAGGTGCTGGCCATCGGACGCGATATCGATGGACCTCTCGTCGGCTTCCGCCAGGGCGACCGACGCGATCGCCTGTAAACCGCAAGAGCACCGAAGGTATGTAAGGGCTTAAGACAGCGCCAGCTTCAGCAAGGCTTGTAAACGCGCGCTGCGCAAAGCATTCTTGATGCCTGCAGGATTGCCCTGCATGGTGCCAGCAATGGCGCCGGCGTCGATGGAACGTATTGCGTCGACCCGCGCCCGCCATGCGTCTTGATCGACATCTTTCCTGCAAACGGCGGCGGCGCCAAGCAAATCGAGAAAGCGATCTGGCTTGCGCAAGGCGTCACAACGCTCCATAAGATCCAGGCACACTTCCGCATCGGACGCCGGAGCGCCGGACGCCGGATCGCCGGACGCCGGACTTCCGGGCGACGGGCCTTCGGCAGCCGGCGATTCGCGCACCACGCGGTCTTGCGCGGCGAGGCCGCCCAGCACCACAGGCAGAAGCCTGGCATAGTCCTGGCAGTCGCGCGGCGCACGGACGTGCTGCGCGACGCGCTCCGGAACCTGGGAAAAACGACACAGTATGGCGAAACGCGCGGGCAGACCCAACCCGGCCTGCACGGCACGCGCCAGTTCATCGCTGGTGGACGAGTCCAGCTGCAGATCGGGCAACACGCGAGGCAGCGCTTTGCTGCGGGCCAGCACATCGAACATCCTGCCTGGCCGCTCGGCCAGCAGTCCCTTGCTTATTTCACGCCACACCCGCTCGGGCACCAGCTCATCCACCTCGCCGTCGTCAACCAGCTTGCAGGCCAGGTCCATGGTTTCGGGCGCAACTGAAAAGTCATGAAAGCGAGCGGCAAAGCGCGCAAGGCGCAACAAGCGCACCGGATCTTCCGCAAAAGCCTGGCCGACATGCCTCAACACTTTTTGCCTGACGTCGGATTGGCCGTCAAGGGGATCGACGAGACGCCCGTCGGACGTCCGGGCAATCGCATTGACGGTGAGATCGCGCCGCTGCAGATCATCTTCCAGGGTGACATCGGGACCGGTATAGAAAGTGAAACCCTTGTAGCCGCGCCCGGACTTGCGTTCGGTACGGGCCAGCGCGTATTCCTCTTTTGTTTCCGGATGCAGGAAAACCGGAAAATCGCCGCCCACAGGGATGAAGCCCCGCCTTGACATCTCCTCGGGCGTGGCGCCCACGACTACCCAGTCGCGGTCGCCGGCTGGCAGTCCCAACAGCTCGTCGCGCACCGCACCACCCACGATATAAGCGTCAAGCCCTTGCACGGCCGGATCGGTCATGGCAGAGCGATACGCTTTTCGGGCTCGGGCGATACGGTGCCCAGACGCTCTTTCAGCGACTGCGGCTTGCCTGTAAACATCATCGCGTAATACGTCGCATTGGACATCACGTTCTTCACGTACAGCCGCGTTTCCGTAAACGGGATGGTCTCGGCGAATATTGCGCCTTCGACCGGCCCCGCCAGCTTCGCACGCCACTGTACAGGCCGCCCTGGCCCGGCGTTATAGCCGGCGGTGGCCAGCACTTGCGACCCATTGAGCTTGCCCAGGACCATGTTCAGGTAATTGGTTCCCAGGACTGTATTGGTGTCGAAATCGTTGACCGACGAAGGCGTGAAGTTCGTCATGCCGATTTTCTTGGCCACCCAGCGGGCCGTGGCCGGCATCAACTGCATCAGGCCCGAGGCGCCCACGCGCGACCTTGCGTCGGTGATGAAGCGCGATTCCTGCCGGATCAAACCGTAGACCCAGGCCGGATCAAGGTTGATCTGGCGCGCCTTCTCGGTGACGCGGCCTTCGAAGGGCGCGACAAAGCGTTGCTTGAAATCGATCTCGCTTTCGGTAAGCAGCGAGGTGTTGACCACACGATCGTATATTTGTTCGTGGCGCGCGAGCTCTGCCGCGGCAAGCAACTGGCGGTCACTCATGCCGCGCAGCGCGAAATTCCATTCAGACACGGCTTCCGGACGCCAACCCAGGTCGAACAGCTGTATGGCGCGCTGCAAGCCGGCATTGGACTTGGCGGCCTGCAGCTCGGCGGCTGTTACCGGCGCAGGAGCCGGCGGAAGGGATGGTGTCCTGCCCAGCTCTTCGCCGGCCAACTGACCATAAAAATTCAGCTCGTGTGCGATGGACTCGTAATGCTTGGTAGCCGCCTCTTTCTGGCCTTGTGCCGCCAGCGCGCGTGCGTACCAATAAACCCAGACCGGCTCGGCAGCCTGGCTGCCCGACATCCTGCGTATTGAATTGGCAACCAGGTCCCAGTTTATGGGTGTCTGGCGCAGTTCCGAGCGGACCTGCCAGGCATGGTTGTAGTCGGTAAGCCTTTGATTGCCGGAACGCCTGTACCAGCCCGCCGCATCCTGCGCCACATTCAAAGCGGCGACCAGGCCGAATTGGCTCCATACCCACTCAATATTCGATTTCGGAATGGATTTGGACCAAGCGCTTTCGACATAGGCCGCATTGGCTTCACGTTGCTTGCCATAGGCCAATCGTGAAAGCGCTATGGTAACCAATTCGGTTTCGGCACGCGACCTGGGCGGCTTGCGTCCCGTGAGCCACTTTTTCGGGTTGTCCATGAGCGCGGCATAAGCGACCATGTCCTTGGCATCGAACATGATGGCAGCCAAGCGCTGCGCATTGCCCGATTTGTTGGTCTCCAGCGTGGCGCGCAGCATGGGCTGGAGTTCTTTCCAGCCCACCACCTTGCTGTCTTCCATCTGGTCCAGCATGCTCCAGCACGAACGGTTGGGATTGAAGGCCTCGACGACCTGCGCTGCCTTGACGCGCTGTCCGGTCATGTGCTGCGCCAGCAGGCGTGAGCACTCGACATGCGAGTTGCTATTGACCACAGGGCCAAGCTGGTTCACCAGGGCGTAGTCACCCGCCCGGGCCGCCGCCACGATCCAGTCGGCTTTCAGGCGTTCGGCCAGGTAAGCGTCCTGGTTCTGTTGCATGAATTGCCGCAGGGCCGCGTCGGGCACGGGCCGAGTGCTGTCGTGCAACTGCTGGCGCAACAGCCAGTAATCCGCGTAGCTACCGAGCACGGGGTCGCTCTTGGCCAGCGGAGCCAGGGCCTGCAGCCGGGACCATTGGCTTTTCTTCATGGCTTCGCGGGCATCCACCACGGCTTGCCGTGCAGCGGGCGGCGTAATCAGCGTCACGGATCCGGTATCGGAACGCGAGTCCTTGATTTCATCAAGCAGCGATTCCACTTTCGGCGCCAAAGGAGCCGGCACAAGGGATTGCCGCAGGTCGACCTGGGCGTCGGAGGCGGTGGCCGAATGTACCGGCCGCTCGGCGCCGGCGCAGCCGGTCAAGCCCACTGTCAGCGCCAGCCAAACGCCGGCCCGTGAGCGCCTGGCCTGAGCCAGTGCAGAAAAATTCCAGGTTTTCTGATACCGTTGCCTATTGGACACCATCTTGTCTTGACCCCACATAACACAGCCATGAATAACAGCACAGAGAATAACGCAGTCCCACTTCGCGTGCGACTTAAAGAATTGCGAGCCGCGCAGGATCCCAATGACCGGAACCGCGGTGCGCTCTTGATACGGGGCCGCCTGTTTACGTGGCTCGCGACCAACCGAAACAAACTGCTGGAAGCGGGCAAACCCATGCCGCGCAATATCGCCGCATTCTGGTCGACCGAAGACGAACCGCAGTTGCAGCCCCTGTTGCGGCAATGGTCGCAGGAAGAAGGATACCGTGTATCGCTGCCTGTTGTGACAACGCCCGATGGCCCTCTTGAATTCCGGCTATGGGATCCGCAAGCTCCGATGCAGAAAGGCGCCTACGGGATACTAGAGCCCGTGGGCGAGCCAGCCCCCCTGCCCGACATCATATTGGTACCGACGCTGGGCTACACCCGTCAAGGCGATCGTATCGGCTATGGCAAAGGATACTACGACAGGACGCTGGCAGCCATGAAAACACAAAAACATCCATACATCAGTATCGGCATTGCATGGGCCACAGGCGACTTGTCGAAGGAAGCCCACACGCCCGCGCCGCATGACGTGCGGCTGGACTCGATACTGACCGATAAAGGGTGGGCTGTTCCCGCGCCGGTACTGGCGTAACAATGCGGGAACATGCCCTGCGCAGCCGTCAATCCAGACGCAATTGCCGCCATATCGCCATGGTTACCTCGGCGTTATTGAGCGTATAGAAATGCAGGCCGGGTGCCCCGTTGTCGAGCAGGTCTTGGGAAAGCCGTGAAACAACGTCTATGCCGAAGGCCTTGATCGAGGCCTTGTCGTCGCCGAAATCGGCAAGCCTCAAGCGTATCCAGCGCGGGATTTCCGCCCCGCACATCGTTGAAAAGCGAGCCAGCTGCGTGTAGTTGGTGATGGGCATGATGCCCGGCACCACGGGGATATCGACGCCTTTGGCCTGCATGCGCCCGACAAAATCGAAATACGCATCGGCATTGAAGAAATACTGCGTGATTGCGCTGTCGGCTCCTGCCTGGACCTTTCGTATGAAATGCGCCAGGTCGGCCTCGGCGCTGATCGACTGAGGATGCATTTCGGGGTAGCCGGCCACCTCGATATGAAACCAGTCGCCGCTATGCTGGCGAATGAAAGCGACCAGCTCGCTGGCGTAGTGCAATTCGCCCTGGTCGCCCCCCATGCCCGAAGGCATGTCGCCACGCAGGGCCACAATCCGCTTGACCCCTTGTTCGCGATAGGAATCCAGGATATCGCCCAGAACGGCACGAGTAGCCCCTATGCACGAAAGATGCGGCGCGGCATCGCACCCAAGGTTCTGCAGCAGGCGCACCGTGTCGGCCGTACCTGTGCGCGTGGAGCCGCCCGCGCCAAAGGTAACGCTTACATAAGCCGGTTCGAGAGCCAGCAATTGCTTGGCAGACCGCACTAACTTTTCTTGTGCCGCCGTATCACGCGGAGGAAAGAACTCCAGACTGATTGCTTTATTCGAACTCATTGCACCAGCAACCTCGACAAGAGCCCAGAGACTACGCTATAGACGAAAGCGCCCAGCAAGGCCCACCAGAATCCGCTGACCTGAAAGCCTTTCAACACCGAGCCCGCAAACCAGAACACCAGTGCATTGAGCACCAGCAGGAACAGGCCCAACGTGACAATCGTGATCGGCAGAGTCAGCAAGATAAGCAGGGGCTTGACCAGGGTATTGAGCAGGCCCAGCACCAGTGCGGCAATAAGCGCCGACCCGAACGAGGCCACCGTAATGCCCGGCAAGAGATAGGCCACCACCAGCAAGGCAACGGCGTTTAATATCCAGACAAGAAGAAGTTCCATAGCGTAGCGCTCCTTTGAGATTTAGACCGGCAGGTATATTAGTAACGGTAGTGATCCGGCTTGTATGGTCCGCTTACCGGTACGTTGATATAGTCGGCCTGATCCGGACGCAGCTGTGTCAGTTGGACGCCCAGTTTCTTGAGATGCAGGCGCGCCACTTTCTCGTCGAGATGCTTGGGCAATACGTAGACCTGCCCCTTCTCGTAGGCGTCGCCGCGCGTGTACAGTTCGATCTGCGCAATGGTCTGGTTTGTGAACGAAGCCGACATCACGAACGAAGGGTGGCCCGTGGCGCATCCCAGATTCACCAGGCGGCCTTTGGCCAGCAGGATGATGCGCTTGCCATCGGGAAAGATTACGTGGTCCACCTGCGGCTTGACCTCTTCCCATTGCAGATCTTCGATGGACGCAACATCGATTTCGTTGTCGAAGTGGCCGATATTGCAGACGATGGCCTGATCCTTCATTGCGTCCATGTGCTCGCGCGTGATCACATGGTAGTTGCCGGTAGCCGTTACGAAAATATCGGCTTTGTCGGCGGCTTCGTCGATGGTGACGACCTTGTAGCCTTCCATCGACGCCTGCAGGGCGCAGATGGGATCGACCTCGGTCACCCAGACTTGCGCGCGCAGGGCCGACAAGGCCTGGGCACAACCTTTGCCCACGTCGCCGAAACCGCATACAACGGCGATCTTGCCGGCGACCATGACATCGGTGGCGCGCTTGATGCCGTCGACCAGGGATTCACGGCAGCCATACAGGTTGTCGAACTTGGATTTGGTGACCGAATCGTTGACGTTGATGGCCGGGAAAGCGAGCTCGCCCTTCTTGGCCATTTGATACAGACGGTGCACACCGGTAGTGGTTTCTTCGGTCACGCCCTTGACCTGAGCCAGGCGGGTCGAATACCACTTCGGATCACGGCTCAGCTGCGCCTTGATGGAAGCAAACAGAACGCGCTCTTCTTCGCTTGCGGGCTTATCGAGCACCGAGATGTCGTTTTCGGCCTTGGCGCCCAGATGCAGCAGGACGGTGGCGTCGCCGCCGTCGTCGAGGATCATGTTGGCATGCTGATCGTTGGGCCACTGGAAGATTTGATGCGTGTACTGCCAGTAGTCTTCAAGGCTTTCCCCCTTGATGGCGAACACAGGCGTACCTGTCGCCGCAATGGCGGCAGCGGCGTGATCCTGTGTCGAGAAAATATTGCACGATGCCCAGCGAACCTCGGCGCCCAGCGCTTTCAGCGTTTCGATGAGCACAGCCGTCTGGATGGTCATGTGCAGGCTGCCAGCGATGCGCGCGCCCTTCAGCGGCTGCGACGCGGCGAATTCTTCGCGGGTGGACATCAGGCCGGGCATTTCGGTTTCGGCGATCGCGATCTCGCGGCGCCCCCAGCCCGACAGGGCGATATCGGCAATTTTGTAATCGGAAAAGGCGGCGTCAGCGACAGTATTCATGGTTTTATCCCAATAAAACTGCACCGGCAAAGTCATGCAACAAGAGCTCATCTTTGCCCGTACAGGGAATGATGAGCGCCGTTGAAAAGATGGTCCTGAGCCTAGCGGATGGCGCTGAAAAGCCCGTGGGCTCCAGTCCGTTCCGTCGCAGCGCTCCTCAGGAATGTTCGATTTTAGCGTAAATAGCGAAGGCGGGGCTCAGACCTTGCGGCGCGGGTATCCCTGCGCCGTGATACGTTGCCATACCTGCAGTTTTTCCGCATCGTCAAGAAAGACCCAATTGGCAACCTCCATGGCGGTCCGGCCGCAACCGCGGCAGATTTCGTCGTACAGGGTCGAACACACCGCGACACATGGGGAGTCGGAAGGAACAAGACTGCGCATGTTGACGTCGGGTACTTCGTGCTCGGCATCACCGGCTTCGCGGCGCACTTCGGCGACGTCGAGACGGCGTTTGGCCGTTTCGAACGAGGACTCGGAATCAGACTTGGAATGACGATGAGGCATGGGTTGTGGTCCATCGCGGGAACCGCCGGTGGCGGCTCCCGCGATTGCGGCTATCAGGCGGCCTTCTTGAGGACTTGCACCTTGTCGGAAGCTTCCCAGCTGAACTCGGGCTCGCTGCGGCCGAAATGGCCGTAGGCGGCTGTTTTAGTGTAGATGGGACGCAGCAGGTCGAGCATGTTGATGATGCCCTTGGGACGCAAGTCGAAGTTCTCGCGCACCAGCCGGGCGATCTGGTCGTCTGGTATGACGCCGGTGCCTTCGGTGTAGACCGTAATATTGATGGGCTCGGCGACCCCGATGGCGTAGCTGACCTGCACCTGGCATTGCCGCGCGAGTCCGGCCGCCACGACGTTTTTGGCCACGTAGCGTGCGGCATAAGCGGCCGACCGGTCGACCTTGGACGGATCCTTGCCCGAAAACGCGCCGCCGCCATGGGGGCATGCGCCACCGTAGGTGTCGACGATGATCTTGCGGCCGGTCAGCCCGCAATCGCCCTGCGGGCCGCCAATGACGAATACGCCGGTCGGGTTGATCATGAACTTGGTCTTGGCCGTAAGCAGGCCGTCGGGAAAGCTGGGCTTGATGATGTGCTCGATGACTGCTTCGCGAATGTCGCCTTGCGAGATTTCCGGCGCGTGCTGGGTCGAGAGCACCACGGTATCGACTTCCACCGGCTTGCCGTCGACATAGCGGAACGTAACCTGGGATTTGGCGTCTGGACGCAACCACGGCAGGCGGCCGTCTTTGCGCAGCTCGCTTTGGCGCTGCACCAGGCGGTGCGCATACCAAATGGGGGCGGGCATGAGGTCGGGAGTTTCGTCGCAGGCATAGCCGAACATCAAGCCCTGGTCGCCGGCGCCCTGATTCAGGATTTCCTCTTCGCTGCGATCAACGCCCTGTGCAATATCGGGCGACTGCTTGTCGTAGGCAACCAGTACGGCGCAGCCTTTGTAGTCGATACCGTATTCGGTGTTGTCGTAGCCGATGCGCTGTATCGTGTCGCGGGCGACCTGGATGTAGTCGACATTGGCCGTCGTGGTTATTTCGCCGGCGAGCACGACCAGACCGGTATTGCACAGCGTTTCGGCGGCAACGCGGGCAGTGGGATCCTGGGTAAGGATGGCGTCGAGGATGGAATCGGAAATCTGGTCGGCGACCTTGTCGGGATGACCTTCGGATACGGATTCGGAAGTGAATAGAAAATCGTTATTTGCCACGGCGATACGTCCTGTAAATATACTGGCTGGCCAGCATGGGGGTGGAACGAAACGCGTTGCACCTCGGATGCCTGCATAGCAGTAATACTCAGGGCGCGACGCTTTAGCGGTTTTTTATGCACACTGTTTGATATAACAGAATGCGATCGCTCCGCAAGTTGTCGGTTAACTCAGCGATGAACGCTATTTTAAGCGAAAATACGCGAAGACATTTGTTCACACTTCTTGCACGAGGGTTATTGCCCGCTCATGTTTCTGGCTTTATTTCGATTTCTGGCATGGATACCCCTGCCGATTCTGCACAGAATCGGCAACTTTGCAGGGCGTGCCCTGTATGCCTGGCCGGGCAGATACCGCAACCGCCTCCAGACTAATGCCAGACAAGCCGGCTATACCGATCCCGCCTTCGCCCGCCATGCCGCCGGCCAGACCGGCGCAATGATTTTCGAAACTCCAAAAGTCTGGCTGCACAACGAAGAATGCCTGCAAAAAGTCGTCAGCGACGACAACGAAGTGGTGCGCGAGGCTTTGGCCGAAGGCCGCGGCATCCTTTACCTGACTCCACACCTGGGATGCTTCGAAATCACCGCGCGGTATCTCATCCAGCACGGCCCTATTACCGTCATGTATCGGCCGCCACGCCAGGCATTCCTGGAACCCATCATGGAACAGGCCCGCAATACATCGGGATTGCGCGCGGTACCCGCCAACATGCAGGGGGTGCGCGAATTCGTGCGGGCGCTCAAGCGCGGTGAAGCGGTAGGCATGTTGCCGGACCAAGTTCCCGGCGGCGGCGATGGGGTCTGGGCGCCCTTCTTCGGCAAACCCGCTTACACCATGACCCTGGCCGGGAAGCTGGCGGTTCAGACCGGCGTTGCCGTCATCCTGACTGCCGGCGAACGGCTCGCCGCCGGCCGGGGCTGGCGCATCCACTATGTAAGACTTCCAGAGCCGCTGCCGACCGAGCCACAGGCGCTGGCCAGCGCCATCAACGGCGCCATGGAAACCTTGATCAGGCGTTTCCCGCAACAGTACCTCTGGAGCTACAACCGCTATAAGGTCCCCAAAGAAGCACCTCCGCGCCCAACGGACACACCACAATGAAGTTCAACAAACTGCCCTTGCTCCGCGCCTTTTTCTCTTATCTCGGACGCAGCCCGCTGCCGACGCGCCAGCGCTGGGCCGGCGTGCTCGGCTGGCTGGCCTCCAGGCTGATGCGATCCCGCGCCCACATTGTGCGCAGCAACCTGGCACTGTGCTTTCCGCAGCGCTCGCCGCAAGACCGTGAAATATGGCTGCGCCGGCATTTCCGCCTACTGGCGCAATCCGTCGTCGACCGCGGGCTGTTCTGGTTCGGCCAGCCTTCTGCCATACTGGCCGCCACGCCTATCACCGGGCTGGAACACCTCGATGAACTGCTCAAGTCCGAACGCAAGATCATCCTGCTGGCCCCACACTTCATTGGACTGGACGCTGCCGCAACGCGGCTGACCATGTTCCTGCAAGAGTCGGCCACCATGTATACGCGACAAAGCGATCCAGACGTCGACCAGATCGTGCGCGAAGGCCGCGGCCGCTTCAACCGCGTCAACCTGGTCAGCCGCCACGATGGCATACGCGGGCTGATCCGGCATTTGCGCAATGGCATACCAGTCTATTACTTGCCCGATATGGATTTCGGCATCGCAGGTGCGGCGTTCGTGCCCTTTTTTGGCGTGCCCGCGGCCACGCTGCTGGCCACCGCGCAGATCGCAAAGACCTGGGACGCCGCCATCGTTCCTATCATCAGCCGGCTCGATCTGGATACCGGCAAGTACCACATCAGCGTCTTGCCCGCACTGCCCGATTTTCCGGGCACGCAGACGCCGGAGGAAGCCACCGCCAGGTTGAACGGCCTCATCGAAGACTGGGTCCTGACCGATCCCGCACAGTACTATTGGGTACACCGCCGCTTCAAGACGCGCCCCGAAGGCGAAGCCCGCATTTACTGACGCCGCATTCGCGTTCGCGTTCGCGTCCGCGTCCGCGCAGGCGGCGTGAACAATCACGCGGACAAACCGCCTGTAATCCGGGATAATCCCACTATGATCTGGAACTTCGCAAAAATGCAGGGTGCCGGCAACGACTTCGTTGTCCTGGATGGCGTACGGCAATCAATCGAAATGACGCCGCAGCGAGCGCGCGCGCTGGCGGACCGGCACTTCGGCATAGGCGCCGACCAGCTCTTGCTGGTCGAAACGCCTTCGCATCCCGAGGCCGACTTCCGCTACCGTATCTTCAATGCCGACGGCAGCGAAGTCGAGCATTGCGGCAACGGCGCGCGCTGCTTCGTGCAATTCGTCCACCAGCAAGGCTTGTCCGGGCGCAACCCGTTGCGGGCCGAAATCTGCACGGGTCTCATTACCCTTACGCAGTCCGAGTCCGGCGATGTCTCGGTCGAAATGGGGCAGACCCGGTTCGAACCCGAAGCCTTGGGGTTCGACGCCGAAGGCTTGATGTCCGCGCCCTGCGCCGACGATACGCTATGGACTCTGCCGCTGCCCGGCCACGGCGATGTCCAACTGTCGCTGGTGGCGATTTCGAATCCGCACGCCGTACAGGTGGTCGACAATGTCGATACCGCGCCCGTGGCCGAAACAGGGCCATTGATCGAATCGCATCCGCGTTTCACGCAGCGCGTCAACGCCGGCTTCATGCAGGTCACCGGCCGCCACTCCATCAAGCTGCGCGTGTACGAGCGCGGCGCCGGCGAGACGCTCGCCTGCGGCACAGGCGCCTGCGCAGCGGTCGTGGCGGGCATCCGCCGCGGGCTGCTCGACAGCCCTGTCGTGGCAGAAACACGCGGCGGCCCGCTTACCGTGGGATGGGAGAACAACATTCTGCGCATGAGCGGGCCAGCCGTCACCGTATTCACGGGTCAGGTCGACATCGACGCACTCACCGACCAGTTCAACTCCAAGGATTCATCACACCCATGACCGCAAGCAGCTTTTCCGCCGACGATATCGCGCATTTCCTGAAAAACCATCCGGAATTTTTCCAGGACCATGCCGAATTGTTCGCCAACCTGCGGGTGCCCCACCCCAACGAAACCCGCGCAATCTCGCTAGGTGAAAGACAGATCCTGACACTGCGCGCCAGGACGAAAGACCTGGAATGGAAGCTTTCCGGCCTGATCGGCAATGCCAGCGGCAACGAAAAAATCAGCAAGACCCTCACGCAATGGTGCAGCCGCATGCTGGCCGAAGACGACGCCTTGCAGATACCGGCGCATATCGTGCGCAGCCTGGGCGACTTGTTCGACCTTCCCACCATTGCGTTGCGGGTCTGGAATCTGCCCAGGCTCGAAGACAGCGAGTTCGCGCAAGACGTTACCGATACGATCCGCAGCTATGCGCGCGATCTGACCAAGCCTTTTTGCGGCCCCCTCAAAGACCAGGAAGCCGCAGGCTGGCTGGGTACGCCCCCCGCTTCGCTGGCCATCATCGCCCTGCGCCCGGCTGGACGGGTCGAGCCCGTAGGCCTGCTGGTATTGGGTTCCGACGACGCCGAGCGCTTCACCGCCGATATGGGCACTGCCTTTCTGGACACCATCAACGAGCTGGCCAGCGCCAGCCTGCTGCGCTTGCAAGGCCCCGATCAGCAAGAGTACGCCTAGGCCCTAGGAACTACACATGCATGCCTTGCCTGTCCCCATGGAGCAATGGCTGGTTCACTTGCAGGCCAACCGCCGGTATTCCGCGCATACGCTGGCTGGCTACCGGCAAGACCTTAAGCACCTGATCCAGTGCCATCCCGACACAGCGCTCGATGGCCTGACCGAGAGCCACATACGAAGCGCTATCGCGCGCCTGCATGGCCAGGGACTCAAGCCAAGAAGCCTGGCGCGGGCGCTGGCGGCATGGCGCGGTTTTTTCCAGTGGCAAGCCACGTCGGCGGGCCTTGAGGTGAATCCCGCTGCCGGAGTGCGCGCGCCCAAGGCGCCGCGCAGCCTGCCCAAAGCCTTGTCGGTCGAACAGGCACAGGTGCTCCTGGACCGTCCCGGCCTGCCCGCGCCGCACACTGCTACCGACTGCCGGGACCAGGCCATGTTCGAAGTCCTGTACTCCAGCGGCTTGCGGCTGGCCGAGCTGGTCAGCCTGGACTGGCGTTACTGTCGCCAGGACCAATACGAATCACAAAGCTGGATACTGCTTGCGGAACAGGAAGCCATCGTCCGCGGCAAAGGCAACAAGACGCGCAGCGTCCCGCTGGGACGCAAAGCCATTGCCGCGATAGAGCGCTGGATGCAGGCAAGAGATCAATTGCGGCAGGCCGACGGCGCAATGGATGCGGATTCCGCGGCAGCGCTGTTTCTGGGTGTCCGGGGCAAACGCATCAGCCCCCGCGTCGTCCAGATCCAATTGAACAAGCTGGCAACTCTGGTGGGCCTGCCAGTCCATGTGCATCCGCATAGCCTGCGCCACAGCTTCGCCAGCCATATGCTGCAATCAGCACAAGATTTGCGCGCCGTGCAGGAGATGCTGGGCCACGCGAATATTTCCACCACGCAAATCTATACGCGCCTCGATTTCCAGCACCTGGCCCAGGTATATGACAAGGCCCACCCGCGCGCAAACCGCAAGCGCTGATCCTGTTCGAGCGCCGGACCGATTACTGCATGGGCTTGAGCACGTAGAGCAGCTGGCCCGCATTCCAGCTGAACATGCCGAGATACGTTGAGGCGGGCTGGTCCGGAGACGCAAGCGCGTCGGAATACAAAGTACCGCCCACGGTCGCCTTGGTTTCACGCGCGATCTGCTCCACCAATTTGGCATTGGTGGTGTTTTCAATGAACACACCCGCGATGCCTTCCTTTTTTGCGCGGTCAACGATCGCGGCGACATCCCGGGCGGAAGGCTCGGCCTGGCTTGAAAAGCCGGCTACCGACAAAAACTGTATGCCATAGTCTTGCGCGAAATAGCCAAATGCATCGTGCGACGTGATCACCTTGCGCCTGTCGCGGGGAATGGCATCAAAGGCCTGCCTGATCTCGGCATCCAGCTTTTTCATTTGGGCGATGTAGACCTCGGCGCGTTCCTTGTAATCGGACCGGTGCTCGGGATCGGCCAGCGACAAGCCCTCGGCAATGTTCTCGGCATAAATGATGCCATTCGTCAGACTCTGCCAGGCGTGCGGATCGACGTCTCCGTGGTGGTCATGTCCGGCATCATCCTCGTGATGTTTTTCGTGCGCAGCATGTGCGCCTTCATGTTTCGCGTCGCTCAATTGCCTGGGGGCGACCCCCTTGGAAGCCAGCACCTGGGCTCCCTCGAAATCGGCCGCTTTTATGAGACGGGGCAGCCATCCTTCGAAGTCCATACCGTTGATCACCAGCACTTGCGCTTGCGACAAGGCTTGGACATCGCGCGGAGTCGGCTCGAAAGAATGCGCATCGCCATTGGGCCCGACTATCGTGGCCAGCGAGACATGTTTGCCGCCTATTTCCTTGACCATGTCGCCAAGAACGGAAAAGCTGGCAACCACGCGCAAGGGTGCGTCGGCCGCGGCTGCGAACGGGGTTGCCGTGGCCAGCGCGCCGCCGACGAGCGCCGCAAGCATTCTGCGCCGGTTCATCATCAGGAAACGCTCGACGACTAGTGTTCTCACCATTAAATTCGCTCCGAAATTTGAGAAAGCCGCCGATGGCGGGCATATGCATGTCTTGCGGCTTGCAACAGCCCGCCCAGCGGCCCGAAGAATACCGAGATGAAGTACACGGTTCCGGCCGAAAGTATGATGGATGGCGAAGCGGGTACATTTGCGTGATACGAAAACAACAGCCCGGTATACGAGGCAACGCTGCCCATGGCAGCGGCCAACACCATCTGGCGCCCCACTGAACGCGCCCAGAACCTGGCCGCCGTGGCGGGCAGCATCATGATGCCCACGACCATCAAGGTTCCCAGCACCTGGAATCCCGCCACGAGGGTCATGACCAGCAGCACAAGAAAAACCATATGTATGAGCGAGCCCGCTCTTCCCTCTCCGCGCAGGAAAAGAGGATCCAGGCATTCCACCACCAATGGCCTGAAGATTGCCGCCAAGGCCAGCAAGGTCAGGGATGAGGTCGCGCTGACCAGCAGCAGCGACCCGTCGTCCAGTCCCAGCACGGTGCCGAACAGGACGTGGATGAGATCCATATTGGAGCCGCGCAATGAAACCAGCAGTACGCCCAGCCCAAGCGAAACGAGATAAAACGCAGCAAAGCTGGCGTCCTCGCGCTGCGGCGTCAGGCGTGCCACGGCGCCCGCCAGCAACGCCACGACCAGTCCGGTGATCATGCCGCCTATCGTCATGGCGCTCAGGGACAAGCCGGCAGTCAGGAAGCCAACCGCAACGCCGGGCAGAATGGCGTGGGCCATGGCGTCGCCCATCAGGCTCATGCGGCGCAATACAAGAAACACCCCCAGAGGCCCCGCGGCGAAAGCCAAGGCCAAAGCCCCGGCAAGCGCACGGCGCATGAAGCCGTAGTCAAGAAAGGGCCCGAACAACACATCGAAAACCCACATCATAGGTAGTCTCCCGCGCATAAATGCCGTGCGAGATGCAGGTTTTCAGGGGTCAGCACTTCCCTGGTCGGCCCCCATGCCACGGCCTGCCCGGCCATGAGCAAGGCTTGCGGAAAATGGGCACGCACCATATCGAGATCGTGCAGTACCGCAATGACAGTGCGTCCCTCCCGATGCCAGGATTCCAGCAAGACCATCAGGTCCTCGGTGGTATTCCGGTCGACGGCGGCGAAAGGCTCATCTAGCAACAGGGTGCGTGCGTCGTGAAGCAGCAGGCGTGCGAATAGCGCACGCTGCAACTGGCCGCCGGACAGCGTGCCGATGATGCGGGGGCCGAAATCGGCCAACCCGACCATGTCGAGCGCTGCCTGTACCCGCTCGTGCTCGGACTGGTCGAAGCGCTTCCAGGCGCCTACGCGCCGCCACGCGCCCATCGCAACGAGGTCGTACGTACTGATGGGAAAGCTGCGGTCCAGCTCGCCCAATTGCGGCAAGCACGCCATCTGGCTGCGTGAATCGCCCGCCAGCCGTATCCGCCCGCGCAAGGGACTGACAATCCCCATGATGCCCTTGATCAAGGTCGACTTGCCGGCGCCATTGGGTCCGACGATGGCTGTAAGCGAACCGCGTGCAAACGCGCCGCTCACATCGCGCACGGCAACGCGATCGCGCCAACCCAGCGAGACCTGATCCAGTTCGATTACGGAGCTTGTCATCGTGCTATCACTGCCACCAGCCCATGGCCCAGGCCGTCAGCACCCATAGAAAAGCCACGGCGACCGAGACGCGCGCCAGGCGCTGGCCACAGGATGCCAGCAGGGCGGAGCCGCGGTAAGGCCGCGGCTTGCTTGACGGGGCGGAAAGGTTTTGATGCATGAGTGCCGGGACGCGCAGAAAGGTCGGAAAATGACTGATATGTTATAACATACCTGGGCCTAAGCACAGCCCAGCTTGCGAGCTCAGAAGCAATTGTGTATTCACAGACCATTACAGTGTTGCGCCATGCCCGTAAAAAAATCATCTCCTGCAGCGGCCATTGCGGCAACGCTCAGTACAGCCGAATCGCTCTGCGTGAAGCGCGGCAAGCGCCTTACGCCCATACGCCGCAAGGTTCTGGAGATTCTGCTGGCACAGCAACGCAGCGTAAAGGCATACGAGTTGCTGGAGCTCATCCGCGGCGACCAGCAGGGGGCCGCACCGCCTACCGTGTACCGCGCGCTGGATTTTCTGGTCGAAGAAGGCCTCGTGCACCGGCTGGACGCCATCAACGCCTGGACAGCATGTCTTGATGCGGGCGGACAGCCTCATGATCTGCTGGTTGTGTGCACGCAATGCGGATCCGTGGCCGAGTTGAGCGATCCCGAGCTGAGCCGCCAATTGGCCAGAAAGGTGGCGGAATCAGGTTTCGAGTTGTCCGGCCACGAGACTGAACTGCGGGCGCTGTGCCGGGAATGCCGTCGCCTGGCGCCGCCTCATGCCCACGCCCACGAGTCCTGACAGACGCCGCGAACGCGGCAAAATACGTCCGTTTTCCGGGAGCATACAAGTTTTTCCCTGCAGGTTTGCTCTAAAGCGTATGCTGTGATGTAATCGCTCGTTATGTATTTTTGCGCGGTAAGAATTTTTCCTGTATGACCGCTGTTCCTGGCGGAATACTTATTTGACCGCGCGACGCGAGGCCCAGAATGAAATCCGCTGTTAATCCCGACAAAATGGTACCGGTAACCATTCTTACCGGATTCCTGGGGGCTGGTAAAACCACCCTGCTCAAACGCATCCTGTCCGAATACCACGGCCGCCGTATTGCCGTCATTGAAAATGAGTTCGGACCCGAAAGCATAGACAATGAATTGCTGGTCCAGGACAGTGAAGAAGAAATCATCGAGCTGAGCAACGGCTGCGTGTGCTGCACGGTTCGTGGCGACCTCATGCGCACCATGAACGAACTGCGCGTAAAACGCCAGGCCGGGCAATTGAACTTCGAGCGCGTCATCATCGAAACCACGGGCATGGCCAACCCTGGCCCGGTTTGCCAGACGTTTTTCATGGACGACGAAATCGCCGACTACTACCGGCTCGATGCCGTCATTACCGTGGTCGACGCCAAGCACGGCATGGAAACGCTGGACAAACAGGAAGAAGCGCAAAAGCAGGT
>JAKFDW010000379.1:0-2987 GCA_036675955.1 Orrella sp.
CGCCGTGGCACGATAGAGTCGATAAGTTCAGCTAGCCGCGTAGCCCGTCATGCGCGCAGGCTGGCTCATGAGCGACACGCGGCGGGGCGCGGCTTTGGTGCGTTTTTCCTCGTACATACGCTCGTCGGCCAAATGCATGGTTTTTTTCAATGAACCTGCTTCCGACCTGAGCGCCATGCCCAGGGAAATATTGATGCCGGCTCTTGCGAAGGATTCCTTGAGGCGGTTCATGAGGGCCGCTGCGCCGATAGGCGTTGCATATTGCGCCACCACGCCGAATTCATCGCCGCCCAGTCGTCCCACCGCATCGTTGTTGCGCAGCACGGCCGAAATGGTTTGCGCTGTAAGACGGATGAGGTCATCGCCCGCGGAATGGCCCTGGGTGTCGTTGACTGTCTTGAGATAATCGAGATCCAGCATGAAGATGGCCGCATCGGTGCCGTCGTCACCCGACATTGCGTCGATATGCGCGAGCCGGTTGATCCATCCGGCGCGGTTCAGCGTGCCGGTAAGGGGGTCGAGAAAGGCATCGCGCTGCAGTTCGAGCATAAGCCGCTCGGCCAAGCCGAGTTCTGCGTGCAAAGCTAGCGTGAGAGCCAGCGCAGTCAGGCAGGAGCGTACCTCGTCGGTACGTCTTGCTATGCTGAATGGCCAGTCGTACGCCAGGCCTATTGCGCAGCCCCGGCTTTCGGCGTCGGGAGCTTGCAAGTCGGCGCGTATCAGGTAGGCCGCTGCCGGCCCGGAGGTGGCATCCAGTGCCAGACGCTCTTTTTCGTGTTCGGTGACGTGACGATAAAAGAAACCATCGTTCAGGGGATCGGGAATCCAGTCTCCCTGGAATAAGGATGCAAGATCGGCGGATGACAGGATTTCGAATCGACCGTTGGCAGCTCCCAGCGAGGATTGCCCGCCACAGCGCCCGACGAGCCATCCATCGAGGGGCACGAACGCATGCAGCACCCTTAGCTGCGCAGCAAGCGCTTTGTTGGCTAAAAGATTCGCCCGAACTTCGATACCCGGACCTTCTTTAACGGTAGACATAATTATTTTTAGAAGATGTTCGTCTTGATAACAAGCATGAAGTCGCTTTGATGGCCCACGAGCGTGTCGAAATGCCCGTGCGTGGTGTGTTGGAAATGTGAGCCATCGTTGCGGGAGGAAACTGCAGTGGATCGCGCAGTTACCTGTGTCTTGACGTTGATTTTAAAGCAATTGTATTAATATGCCAGCATTATTTTCTTACAAATAAAACCGCGATGATACCGGTTAGGAACCGGCGGCATCGCGGCATCTATATCAAGACATGGGCGTCGCCGCCCATGCCCGATTACAACTCGCCGTAAGAATGCAAGCCTGACAGGAACATATTCACGCCCAGAAAGGCGAAGCTGGTGATCAGCAGACCCGCCAAGGCCCAATAGGCAGCCATCGTGCCCCGAAGCCCCTTCATCAAACGCATATGCAGCCACGCGGCGTAGTTCAGCCATACGATAAGGGCCCACGTTTCTTTGGGGTCCCATTGCCAGTAAGTGCCCCAGGCGTCAGCCGCCCACAATGCTCCAAGAATAGTTGCCACCGTAAAGAAGGCAAAACCGACGGAGATGGCGCGATACATGATGTCGTCGAGAATTTCGAGCGCGGGCAGTTTTTCAGCGATAGGACGGCGAAACGCCAGGATCGTACCCACGATAAGCGCACCGATACCGAAGTACAGCATCCACGTGGCCGAGAGCTCGCGAGAACTGAACATCATGGGCTCCGCGCAAAGAATCGCGCCCAGTACGAAGACAGGCACCAGCTTGCCCCAGGACCGGGTCTGGCCATGTTCTTTGATCAGATAAGCGAAGCCCACCATGGCGGCAAGTGAAAAAGTGCCGTAGCCGATGAAATTGGCCGGCACATGCAGTTTCATCCACCAGCTCTTGAGGGCCGGCACCAGAGGCTGGATTTGAAAGGCATCACGCGTAAACGTGTACCAAAGAAGAAATACCACCGCCGAGGTAATGACCAGCAACACAAAACCGCCCAGCGCCCTGGTTGCGTAACGGCGTTCGTAATACAAATAGAACAATGCGGTAATCAGGGCAAACAGCACGAACACTTCGTACAGGTTGCTGACGGGAATATGACCTATATCGGGTCCCAGCAGGTGGCCTTCGCGCCAGCGCACCAGCAGGCCCGTTACTCCGGCGTAGACGGCCCCCCACGTAAGCGCCGTGCCCAGCCAGGCCGCGGTCGAACTGAAGATACCGATCCAGTAGCAAATGGTGGCCAGCACGAACAGCGCGCACATCCACAAAATGGCAGACTGCGACGAAAACAGGTACTGCAAAAAAAAGACGCTCTCGGCGCGCGTGATGTCGCCGTTTGCCAGGCCGCTGCCGTCGCTGTACAGCCAGATGGCGAATAAGGCGCTCAGCCCGCTGGCCAGCATGACGGTGCGCAAGGGACGCCATAGCCACGCCATCCAGCTGAACCAGACTACCGAGCCGCCGAGGATCAGCTTCTCGTAATAGTCCATGCTGTCGGCGTATGCGCTGAGGGCAAACACAGCGCCGGCTGCCAGCAGCAGGAAAAATGCAATATCAGTCCAATCGGGCTTGCCCCGGCTGCCACGGGAGTCTCCGCTGGCTGTCATGGACTCTTGCCACATCGGCATATTGGATTTAATGATGGACTCGGACATAGAGAAAACCTCGTTACGTAGAGAGGCGTTTGAAGGCCTCTTTAAAGCGGTCGAACTCGTGATTGAAGTCCAGAGTGCGCCGCTGTGATGTCATTGCCGCCAGCAAGTCGCTGCCCTGACCGGCCGGTCGTATCCATACCCATATCCGGCGATCGCGGATGTAGAACATGGAGAACACGCCGATGATAAGGAAAAGGCATCCCAGGTAAACCGTATTCTTGCCTGGGCTGCGCGCGACCTGGAAAACGCTGGCTTCAAGCTGCTCGAAACCCTTTAATGCCATGAACACCGGTGCGGGATA
>JAKFDW010000380.1:0-1752 GCA_036675955.1 Orrella sp.
AGACTGGTTCTAAGTTGTAGCTGCTTGAATATCATTACTCGTTCTCACTTATTGTCTCCTACCAGGCGGCTTCGGATAAGACCAGCCGCGCGTGAGGCTAACCAAAATTACCTGATTGATGCTCCGGGAACGCCTGTTGTGTGGGCTATCCCGCTGTTTTCGACTATCTTGTATTGAATAAGCCTAGGCTCTGAATCTTTTTGAATGCCAGTGACGCGGCCTCGAGCGCTGTGGAGCGCAACTGCAGCTGGGTCGTGGCCGTGTAGTAGTCCACATCTTCCAGCTTGGACAATTGCGCGCTATAGCTGAGCGAACGCGCGCTGCCGGTTGCTCCGATCGCGTCGAGTTCATTCATGCGCGAGCCCACCGACGCGCGGACGGTGAGGATGTTGTTGTAGTTCACATCCAGGCGCTGCATCGCAGTGGCCAATGTGTTCTGGAAGGATGCCTGTGCCGTTGCGGAGTCCTGAACAGGCTGCTCCAGCGATTTGATGATGCTGTCGAACGTGGCGAAGATATCCAGATCAGTTTCGGAAGCCCCCGCTTCTACCGTGAACGTGTCACCGGCAACTGGTGCTCCGGAAATCTTGACTTCCATGCCATAGGGAAGCGTAAGCGTGTTTTCACGGCCAGGCGTATAAGGCTGTGGATCGAATGTTTCTACATCCGCTCCATTGGTCACGGTAACTTGATATTCGTCGCCAGCCAGATACTCTATGGAATAAACGTCGCCGGGACGCGCTTTGGAATAGTCGACCAGCCGGGGAGAGCCAATGCTGGCTGTCGTACTGGTAGTAGTGGCGACGTAGGGCGACGTATTCGCGGGCTCCACGATAAAGCCGTCACCCAAAGCCGGGCTCCCGGAAAACTTGACCTGCACACCCTCTGGAAGGCTAATGGACGAACCTGACTCCGGATCCCACGTACCCGTAACTGGCGTTCCGACGGGATTGCCCATCCTGTCGCTTACCTCGACTGTATAGCTGTTGGGCACCGTATCGGAGAACTTGATTGCATAACTATTGCCCGCGGCGGCCGCGTTCGGATCCGTAATCGTAGGCGTGCCAATGACGCCTGTGCCCGCGTTGGCCGCACTGGTCAGGGAATTCGTGCCGGCGGCTGTGAGGTAATTAGTAGTACCCGGCGCGGCACGATTGAAGATATCGGAGCCGACATCGCTGCCCGAAATCTGGCGCGTCTGATCCGCCTGGATCTTGCGTTGACCGGCGTCCCCCATATAGGTGATCTTGCCGTTAATGTCTTGATAAGCCGCAGTACCGCCTCTGGAACCGGAAAACAGATACTGTCCGCTGCCATCCGTGGTGTTTGCAAGGCCCAGCATGCTATCGCGCGCATTCTTCAGCACATTGCTCAGCGTTGCACGGTCGGCGTCCGACAAGGTGCCGTTTCCTGCCGCGATGAGCTGCGTCTTGACGTCTTGCAGCAACAGCGTCATGGAGCTCAATGCATTTTCTTCCGTAGCCAGATTTGTGGTGGCAACGCCGCGATTAGCGGCAAAACGCGTGTTCAATGATTGCGACTGGCTGATGTTCACAGCCTGTGCCGCCGCCAATGGGTCGTCCGCCGGAGTCACCATGCGCTTGCCGCTACCAATTTGCGCATACAAGTGCATAAGGTCGCTTTGCTGTGCATTGATGGAATTAAGTCCCGTCTGGAATAATAAGTTGGAACTAATACGCATGGCGAAAAATCCTGATAAATGACGCTGAAACTTAAACTTGGTTGGATAGC
>JAKFDW010000381.1:0-1976 GCA_036675955.1 Orrella sp.
GCTGGGTATGGCAAATGTGCGCGATGCCGCCGTGGTTGTCATGGACAACGAGACGGGAGAAGTGTTGGCCTATGTCGGTTCGTCGGGTGATCTTTCGGCCGCATCGCGGGTAGACCACGCGCGGGCCTTGCGTCAAGCGGGGTCCACGCTGAAGCCTTTCCTGTATGCCCAGGCGTTGGAACAGGAACGCCTGACGACGGTGTCTTTGCTGGACGACGGACCTTTGAATCTTCCCACCGGGAATGGACTGTATATTCCCCAGAACTATGACGAACGTTTTTCAGGATGGGTCAGCGTGCGCACTGCGCTTGCTTCCTCTTTGAACATTCCGGCTGTGCGGATCCTGCTTATGGTGACGCCGGATTCGTTTGCTCGGCGCCTGTTGGCATTCGGGCTGCCCTTGGCGCAGACCGGTGATTTCTATGGCTATAGTCTAGCCCTGGGCAGCGCGGACGTAACGCTGCTTTCGCTGGTCAACGCTTACCGCGCCCTCGCCAATATGGGCAATTATTCGGAGCCGCGATATTTCCCTGCCGGCCATGCGATACCCAAGTCGCAACAAATCATGTCGCCTGCCGCGTCATGGATGGTGGGGGATATATTGTCCGACAGGCAGGCGCGCGCGAGAACCTTCGGTCTGGACAGTCCGTTGTCGACACCGTTCTGGTCCGCTGTCAAGACAGGAACCAGCAAGGATATGCGGGATAACTGGTGTGTCGGCTGGTCGGCCCGCTATACCGTTGGCGTGTGGGTAGGCAATAGCGGCGGAGCAAGCATGCGCGACGTGTCAGGCGTTTCGGGCGCCGGACCGATATGGCATGACATCATGACCCATCTTCACCGGTCGTTGCAAAGCGTGCAAGCGCCCAGGCCCGCCGGCGTATCTTCTGCAATGGTGAGTTTTCAGAATGATATCGAGCCGCGTCGGCTCGACTTCTTCATCGGAGACTCGGTGCTGGAGCACGTCGAGCTGGCCGAACATGGACGAGGGCATGGATTGCCGCGCATTCTTTCGCCGATTTCCGGCACCATACTCGCGCTGGACCCCGATATACCGGCCGAAAAACAACGCATGCTGTTGAAGGCGGACGAGGCTGACGGTTCACGCAGTTTGACCTGGTGGCTAGGCTCCGATGTGCTGGGCTCTGGTGGCGAGTCGTCGTGGTTGCCCCAGCCTGGGCATCACCGCATACAGTTGCTGGATCGGGACGGCAAGGTCCTGGACCAAGTGGAGGTGGAAGTACGGGCAAGCCAGCCTCGATAAGCCCCCGACACTACTTTTCACATCTTGACGGAGATTGACTCAACTTCGCTGCGCTACCTGTTAAACTTTTTCTCTGTTGAATAATTTGTTGGGGGAAGTTTTCATGAAAACTGTTCGTACGTTCGGCCGCTTCATTGCGCCCGCCGGTTTGGTATTCCTGGCCGCCTGCCAATCCGTACCCACCGACAAAACGGCTACGACGACGACCAGCCAAGCGCCGGGCGTCACCACGCCACAACCCGAAACCAGCGTGCAGGCACAAGAACAAGGTGCTCCAGTCGCTGTGTTTTTGGCCGATACCACGATGCAGACCGGTTGGACTCCTGTCAACCTTCAGTCGGGCACGCTTTACGTCAACCCCCAGCCCGTGATCACCCGTGCCGATTTGTCGGGCATACAAGCCGGTTCGAACAAGCAGGGCGAAGGCCTTCTGGCTCTGGAATTGAACGAAGCAGGAAAAAAGAAAGTCTCGGATATCACGACGCAGAATCCGAATAAGCGCCTGGCATTGGTGGTTGGGCGTACGATGATGGCGGCACCGGGATACTCCACGCCTGTTACCTCGGGTCAATTGGTGTTCGCGGTGGGCACAGAAGAAAACGCCACAGCGGCAGCGCGCGCTATCGCCGGCCAGCCTGATAATGGGGGCGGCGCAACGGGTGCTACGGGAGGCGCATCGACGCCTGCCACGGGCGGCACGACAGGCTCGGGC
>JAKFDW010000382.1:0-7773 GCA_036675955.1 Orrella sp.
GTATTCGGCCAACGGCACATCGTTCATGCCCACCACGTATGAGAAGGACCTGACACCAACGCAGATTGAACAACTGGTGGCTTACCTGGCAAGTTTCAAGTAACACGCCAGCAAATCAGAATCGACATAGAAAAGATGAGGAGTCGCCATGCGCTATAAATCGCAATCTGTTGCCTACTGGTATTTCGCCCTTGCTCTGATCCTGTTCGGCCTGCAAATCGTGTTCGGCCTGTTGTCGGCGACCAAATACCTGGGCCCCGATCCATTGCTGAATATCATGCCGTTCGATGTGACCAAAACCATACACACCAATCTGCTTATCGTATGGCTGCTGACCGGGTTCATGGGCGCCACCTACTGGATGGTCACCGATGAATCGCGCAGCGAAATCTATAGCGTAAAGCTGGCTTATATCCAACTGGGGCTCTGGGCTTTGATGGGTGTATCCGCGGTGATCGGCTATTTCTTCCGTTATGGCACCGGCAACAAATTCCTAGAGCAACCGCTGCCGCACAAAATCGTCATCGTGATCGTCATGCTCATGTTCCTGTACAACGTGGCCATGACCATAAAACGATCAGGACGCTTCACCACCACGGAGGGCGTGCTGTTGCTGGGACTGGGCAGCTCTGCCGTGCTCTATCTGCCCGCTCTATTGCATTATGAAAACTACATCGTGTCCATCTACTACCGCTGGTGGACCATACACCTGTGGGTGGAAGGCGTCTGGGAAATGATACAAGCGTCTTTCCTGGCCTACCTGCTGATACGCCTGTCGGGGGCCGATCGCGAGGTCATGGAAAAGTGGCTATATGTCATCGTCGGACTGGTGTTCATCGCCGGCATACTGGGTACGGCCCACCACTATTACTGGATAGGCGTTCCTACATATTGGCTTCCGTTGGGCGGATTTTTCAGCGCGCTCGAACCCCTGGCGCTGTTGGGCATGGCCATGTATGCCTATTCCGCCATGCGGCGCTCCGGCATCAATCATCCCAACAACCTGGCTTTGCACTGGACCCTGGGCAGCGCCATCTTCGGGCTGTTCGGCGCCGGCTTGCTTGGACTGGCCCATACCTTTCCCGACATCAACAAATGGACCCACGGCACGCTGATCACGGCCATGCATGGGCACGCTGCGTTCTATGGCGCCTACGCGATGATAGTCATGGCCATGATTTCCTATGCCATGCCATCCATGACGCGCACTCCGAGTGAAAGAGGAACCAGCATCGGCTATTGGGCGTTCTGGCTGCAGGTGAGCGGCATGTTCGGCATGACCTTGGCATTCGCCACTGCCGGCATCGGACAGGTCTACCTGGAACGCGTACTGGGCATAGGTTATCTCGACGTCCAACTCAAGATACAGATTCACTTCGTCATGCTCATTGCGTGCGCGTCGTTGTTTGCCGTTGGAGTAGGCCTGTTCATCTATGATTTTTTCCGACATGTTCCGGGCTCCCGGACATCAGATACAACGACGGCATCTCCATTGCATGCGTCACCAGCCACCAGCACGAGGACGGTCTAAGCGATGGATCCGGGGTACCGGAACAAACTGGTCGAACTCGACGCTTCTTTTGTCCCGGAAGAGGCCGAGCGGTCCGGCATGCCCTCGGGCGAGCCATCCGGCGAACTATCCAGCGAGCCGTCCGGCGAGCCTTACGGCGAGCCGTTTTACATGCCGTCGGGTAATGAAATTGCCGTATTCGAACAATGCCACGCCAATCAATTGGCCGTGATGCTGAAAGGTCCGACCGGCTGCGGCAAAACACGGTTTGTCGAACATATGGCTTGGCGCCTGGGACGGCCCTTGATAACCGTATCATGCCATGATGACTTGACCGCCGGCGATCTCGTCGGCCGCTACCTTATTCATCACGATCACATGGCATGGCAGGACGGGCCGCTGGCCAGCGCGGCCCGCCAAGGCGCCATCTGCTATCTGGACGAGGTCATCGAGGCGCGCCAGGACACGGTCGTTGTACTGCATTCGCTGACCGATCATCGGCGCACTTTATCCGTGGAAAAAACCGGCGAACTCATACAGGCCGATCCCGGCTTTCAACTCGTCGTGTCCTATAACCCCGGTTACCAGCGCATGTTGAAGGACATGAAGCCAAGCACGCGGCAGAGGTTTGTCGCGCTGGATTTCGACTTCCCGCCCGCCGAACGTGAAACGGCGATCGTGCTGCGCGAAGGCGGGGTCGACGCCGCTACGGCGCAGCTACTGGTCACATTGGCCCATAAACTGCGCGGCCTGCATGACCGTGGGCTGGCCGAAGTGCCCAGCACACGGCTGCTGGTCGCGACAGCAAAGCTCGTCGCCGGGGGCATACCCTTGCGGCACGCCTGTTACGCGGGCCTTGTTGCGCCATTGTCGGATGATGCGTCGCTGGCTGGAGCCATGCGCGACCTGGTGGATCTGAGTGTTGTCTGAACCTGCCTCGGGGAACTAAGCATGGCGGAAGCGGAAGACGTCATCACCGATGCAGCGCGCCATGCAACGATTTTTGCGCGGCAGTTGTGGAAGCGCCATCGTGGCACACCCAATACGCCACGGATCATACAATTGGCCGACGTGGCGGACCGCCTGGACTTGCTGATCGGCGCCGTTTTCGGCATTCAATATCCCTTGCGCATGGCGCAGCCACCGGCTTCCCGGACGCTGCTTGCCAAGATATTCCGACGCGACGACCTACCGAATCCGGCCCACGCCGTACCGTCGACCGATGGGACTTCCTTGTGGCTGCCGGCGGACCTTCAGAGTCCTGATTTCGATCGGAGCCTGGAGCAGTTCCGAACGATGGCCCTGCAGCAAGCCATGCGCGCCTTCCGCGGCAACGCCCCGAAGATTGCAAATCTGCCCACTGCACTGGAACGCGACACCTGCCTGATTGTGGAGGCTTGCGCCAGCGATCGGGATTTGATTGCCATGCTGCCCGGCCTGGAGCCCGCCGTTCATTTGCTGCGCCAGCGCGCACTATGCGCGCGCCCGCCACTTCATACTATCTCGCCGCTTTATCGCCCGCTCGAACAACTGTTGCGCACTATCCTGAACAGTCCTTGTGCGGCGCCCCCTCCGGAATTGGCGGAGCATACGGCGCCTGCGTTGTCCCTGAGCCTGGGCCGGGAACTGGCGCCGCGGCTTGCCCCTATAGACCTCGCGTCTTCGAAATGGGGCAAAGCAGCCGTGTACAAAGACTGTTGGACAGGCGATCTCCAACCAGCCGACCCCATTGCGGCCGGGTTCAACGCCGCCGGCGAGAAGGAAGATGCCGACCGCAAGCACAACGCCCGCAGCGCCAGGCTGCCGCGCCGTCCTAAAGTACGGGAAGCCATTCTAGACGAAGACGACGACGAGCAAGGCGTATGGATGATCCAGCCCTCGCAACCGAACGAACACGCGGAAGACCCCATGGGGATGCAACGCCCCACTGACCAGGACGATAAAACGCCTCCGGAAGAGTTTGCCGATTCGCTATCGGAACTGGCCGAAGCGCGGCTGGTATCCACACCGGGCAGTCCCAAGGATGTTCTCTTGTCGGACGATCCGCCCCAAGCCCATGCGCGACAACAGGGCGATGGCGCCGCAAGCCCTGCCTCAATGCAATTGCGTTACCCCGAGTGGGATTACCGAACCGGCGCTTATCGCGATCCCGGAGCGACCGTGCACCTGATGACTCCTGGAGTGGCCTCCCTGGACTGGGTCAACGACACCCTGGAAAAGCATCGAAGCATGCTGGGCGTCATACGGCGGCGCTTCGAGATGCTGCGCCCGGAACGCGTCCGGTTGCGCAGACAACCGGAAGGCGACGGCATAGACCTGGCCGCCTGCACCGAAGCTCTGGCGGACAGGCGCGTCGGCATCGCCATGCCCCCGGGCCTCTACGAAAGTCAGCGTCCCGGCAAGCGCGACATGGCCATTATGCTGCTGATCGACATCAGCGGATCCACCGACTCGTGGTTGTCGTCCACGCAGCGCGTCATCGATATAGAACGTGAAGCCCTGCTATTGGTATGCCTTGCGCTGGAAGAACTGAACGAACCCTATTCTGTCCAGGCATTTTCGGGCGAGAGCCCACAGGGCGTTACAGTAAGCGCCATCAAGGGTTTCGACGAGCATTACGATACTCGGATCGCGCAGCGCATTGCCGCCCTGGAACCCGAACGCTATACACGCACGGGTGCCGCCCTGCGCCATGCCAGCATGCTGCTCATGAAACAGCCGTCCCGGCACCGCCTCCTTATGTTGCTGTCGGACGGCAAGCCCAATGATGCCGATGAGTACGATGGCCGTTATGGCGTGGAAGACATGCGGCAAGCAGTCAACGAAGCGAAGCTTCAGGGCATTTTTCCTTTCTGCCTGACAATAGACCGGCAAGCGGCAAGCTATCTGCCCGCTATATTTGGATCGCGCCAGTATGCCTTGCTACCCAAGCCGGAATTGCTGCCCACTGTTCTGCTCGAGTGGATGCGCCGGCTGCTGGCCTGAGCGCCAACGTCACTATCGCTGGCGCAGCGGCATCACGCTGCAAGCGTAGGCTCTTCATTGGCGAGGCGCTCGCCCAGAAAATCCAGAAAGGAACGTACCGCCGGCACGAGTCCGCGGCGCGACGCAAACACGGCGTGCACAATGCCCGGCTGTGGCGCCCACTGAGGCAATACATGCACCAGCCGACCGTCGGCAATTTCGTCGCGGCACATATAGTCGGGCAAGATTCCCATACCGACGCCGCCAAGCACGGCGAACTTCAATGTCAACAAATCGTCCGCGACAAATATCGGCTTATGCGACACCGAGTACTGTGCCGCATGGGGACCAAACAATTGCCACGTCGCCCTCCCGTCGTTGACCGACATCGAGACCGAATCCAGAAGCGCAAGATCGCTGGGGTCGGTAGGCATGATCTGGCGCTTGAGCTGTTCTGGGCTGGCAACAAGAAAAGTGTGGCTAAGCCCCAGGTGCTTGACGACCGCGCTGCCACTGTCAGCCAGGGACGGCCTGACACGCAAGGCCACGTCGACGCCCTCTTCCACAAGATCGACGACATGGTTGCTGACGCGCATATGCACCTGGACCGCGGGGTACTTCAAGAGATACTCGGACAGGATAGGCCCGACCGCGTTTTGCGCAAGCGTGACCGGACATACCACCCGGACAAGTCCTCGCGGTTCTGACTGTACTTGCGCAACGGCAGCCTCGGCGGCCAAAGCTTCCTCGCGCATCGAGGCGCAATGACGGTAATACAGCTGACCCGCCATGGTGAGGGAAATCTTGCGTGTGGTGCGCTGAAGCAGCCTGACGCCCAATTCGGCTTCAAGACCGGCCACGCGTCGGGAGAGACGTGACTTGGGCAAGCCCAGGGCGCGCCCCGCGGCAGCAAATCCACCCTGATTCACCACCTCGGCAAAGTACATCATGTCGTTCAGGTCTCGCATGGCTCATCCATTAGCTCTATTTTCAGGACAATCTATCGCATTTTTACAGTCTTATCAGCAAACAGATGCTAATGCACAATGTACCCATGCACTGTTGCTGTAAACAAATCTGGAGCAAACATGAAACTTCTACACGTCGACTCAAGTATCAATGGCGCCAACTCCGTCTCGCGCAAACTTACCAAAGACATTGTGTCCCAATGGATGGCCGAGCACCCGGGCGCCGAGGTGGAATACCTGGACCTGGCCACCGACACGCCCAGCCACTTCTCGCAGGACGCCATGGGCTTTCGCCTGCCCCCATCAAGCACGGCGTTGACCGATGCCCAGCAGCAGGAAAACGCCTTGTCGGAACGACTGGTGTCGCAATTCCTGGCCGCCGACGTCATTGTAGTGGGCTCGCCTCTGTATAATTTTTCCGTTCCCAGCCAGCTCAAGTCATGGATAGACCGCCTGGCCCAGGCGGGACGCACCTTCACCTACACGGCAAATGGCCCGCAAGGTCTAGCAAAGGACAAGATCGTCATCGCCGCGCTCAGCCGTGGCGGCATTTACTCCACCAGCGAAGCGGGCCGCGCCATGGAGCACCAGGAGACCTACTTGAAGACCATATTCGGCTTCTTCGGCATCACGGATGTACGTGTGGTGCGAGCCGAAGGCACCGATATGGGCGCCGAAAGCCGTGCACAGGCACTGCAAACCGCGGACGAATGCATCAAGGTCCTGGCGACGAAATCATTTACCCCGGAAATGGCGGAAATCGCCTGACGGCTCATACCGGTCCGGCCTGCCCCGTGTATTGCGGGGTGCCGACAGCCGGATCCGAAACAGGGGCTACAATCAGGCCAGACATCTCGACTCCGATCCAATCCTGGCTCGGGGCCCGACGAACTGAAACGCTAGCCTATTGTGACCCCCCTTTCTTTCTCTTCCCTGCCGCTGTCGCGCGCCATCCTCGATAATCTTGATAACCTCGGTTATCAGACCATGACGCCTATCCAGGCGCAAGGCCTGCCACTCATCCTCGAAGGCCGCGACCTCATCGCCCAGGCCAAGACCGGTAGCGGCAAGACGGCAGCCTTCGGCCTCGGCATTGTCCATACGCTGAATGCGGCCTTGTCGGCGACTCAGGCGCTGGTCCTGTGCCCGACGCGCGAGCTCGCCGAACAGGTCGCCAACGAACTTCGCCGTCTGGCGCGCGCGCTGGGCAATACCAAGATCATTACGCTATGTGGCGGCACGCCCATACGTCCGCAAGTGGAGTCACTGAAGTTTGGCGCCCACATCATTGTCGCAACACCCGGCAGACTGATGGACCATATCGATCGCAATACGGTCGACCTGTCCCGAATCCGGACACTGGTGCTGGACGAGGCCGACCGCATGCTGGACATGGGCTTCTACGACGATGTCGCTCATATTGTCAGCGCTTGCCCTGCCCAGCGCCAGACCGTGCTGTTCTCGGCCACTTATGCCGACGACATTCGCAAGGCCAGCGCGCGCTTTCTAAAGAAACCTGCCGAAGTCAAAGTGGAGTCCCTCCATGATGCCAGCCATATAGAACAAATTTTCTACGAAATTGACGCCGATCGACGGCTAGCCGTCGTGGGGCAGCTTCTGGAACATTTCCGGCCGGTCTCGACCCTCGCCTTCTGCAATACCAAGGCGCAATGCCGCGAACTGGTCAGCTACCTGGAGTCGCGCGGTTTCAGTGCTCTGGCACTGCATGGCGACCTGGAACAACGCGAGCGTGAAGACGTGCTGGTGCAGTTCTCCAATAAAAGCTGCTCTGTGCTGGTGGCCACCGACGTTGCCGCGCGCGGTCTTGATATCCAGACACTGGACGCCGTCATCAACGTCGACGTAACACCGGATGCGGAAGTCCATATTCACCGCATCGGCCGCACGGGCCGGGGCCAGGCCAAGGGCCTGGCGCTCAGTCTATGTTCGCCCGACGAAATGCGGTGGGCCAATCAGATTGAAAAATACCAGGGCCAGCCTTTGGTATGGGTGAATCCCAAGACGCTCAAGCCTGCGCCGGGCGGCCGTCTGAATCCGCCCATGATCACGCTCTGCGTTCAAGGCGGCAAGAAAGACAAGCTGCGCCCAGGCGACCTGCTGGGCGCGCTGACCAAGGATGCCGGCTTTGCCGCCGATCAGATCGGCAAGATCAATATCCTGGAATTCGTGAGCTTTGTCGCACTGGATAGGCGCATAGCCAAAGAAGCCTACGCCAAGCTGAGCAACGGCAATATAAAAGGCCGTCGCTTCAGGATGCGCTTCATGTCGGAGCTGTGACGCTTACGCGCCAGCGATGAATCAAAGGTGCTC
>JAKFDW010000383.1:0-7893 GCA_036675955.1 Orrella sp.
CTTGCCGATGCTTGAGCCAGGAAAAAAGAGAAGTGTTGCGCGGTCTATCCATGATCGAGGAAGCATCATGACATTTAATTTTTTTTAGTGAAATACACGTTTACCACTATAAATCGGACCTTTCCGTCTCATTATTTATGTTTTTCTCTGGCGCGTTCGTGGCTGGCATATCCCTAGCGCTTGTCGTATTGCTATTGGCTTTCTATTGCGCGGCCAAGGCGGTGGCAAAGAGAATGCGGATTCCCCGGGGCAGTTTTCTGGGTTAGTTGGATGCCAGGCTCACCACATCCGATACGACTCCGCTGGTCCAGGCCTGCTCTGTGCGTGGCTCCCGCAAGAGCCCATCAACCGGCTTGCGGCACGTTTGCTGCTGTATAGGATCCATGACGGTAGCACTTCACGGGTCGGTGAAAGTATGATCCATGTACGGAACGTTTTCTGAAGCAGGCGGGCGCCATGAACGATTCTTCAATCATTTCCAGTTTTTCCGAAGCCATGCGGCTATCCATGGACGGCCCCGCCGGCCCGGGCGCCACTGGCATGCCCGGCATATCGGGCGCCGGCAATCTGCCGTCCGCCTTTCCGACCACCGCCTTTGCAGTGGCCGCCATAGGTACTGCCGCACATGCGCTGGCCGCCTATGTAAACACGCGGTTCGGCCACTATCCAGCCATCACCATAGACCGCCGACTGGCTTCTTTCTGGTTTGGCACGTCGCTTCGGCCGCAAGGCTGGCAGATACCGGCGGCGCGCGATCCTGTCACCGGCGATTACCGGGGCAGCGACGGGTGGATACGCTTGCACACCAATGCCCCGCATCATCTGGTGGCCGCGCTGTCCGTTCTGGGGACCCGGGCGGATCCCGGCGAGGTGGGTCGTGCAATATCACACTGGCAGGCCGCCGAACTCGAGGAGGCCATTGTGCACGCGGGCGGCTGCGCTGCCATGATGCACAGCCGGGACGAATGGATGGCCCATCCTCAAGGAACAGCGGTAAAGAGCGAGCCTTTGATTCATGTCGAAGCCGCAAGCAAGAGCGCGTCCGGCCCTGGTGTTGCAAACCGCCTGCGGCCCCTGGCCGGAATAAAGATACTGGATTTGACCCGTGTGCTCGCCGGTCCCGTTGCAACGCGATTTCTGGCCGCCTATGGGGCGCAAGTGTTGCGCATTGACCCGCCTTTCTGGACAGAGCCGGGCATGGTGCCGGAGGTCACGCTGGGCAAGCGCTGCGCCGAGCTCGACTTGCGCAAAACCGCCGACCTTGAACGCCTGAAAGAACTGCTGGCCCAGGCCGATGTCATCGTGCATGGCTATCGCGGCGATGCGCTCGATGCTCTGGGCTTGGGCGCCCAGGTCCGGCATTCCCTGCGCCCCGGTTTGGTCGATGTGTGCCTGAATGCGTATGGATGGACCGGGCCGTGGTCCAGGCGGCGCGGCTTCGACAGCCTGGTGCAAATGAGCAATGGCATTGCCTGCGCCGGCATGCGCTACTTCGGCCGCGACCAGCCCACGCCCTTGCCGGTACAGGCGCTGGACCATGCCACAGGATATCTGATGGCGGCGGCGGTGCTGCATGGCCTGAACAGGCGCGATCGCGACGGGCTTGGCTCGATCAGCCGGCTTTCGCTGGCGCGAACGGGCGAGTTGCTGGTCTCGCAACGTTGCGGCGCGTTGACTCAGACCCGCGGCGAAGACCATGCTCTAGAACCGGAGACTGCTGCCGACCATGCGCCTGAAACGGAACAAACCGACTGGGGGCCGGCAAGACGTTTGAAACCGCCTTGCGAGCTGGAAGGCATACCCATGCGGTGGGATCTGGCCGCAAACGCCCTGCGCAGCAGCATCCCGCAATGGTTGTAAACCAAACGCATCGAACACCTCGCGGCCTTCTTACGCTTCAGTTATGACGGGATAGACTGGACAGCTTACCAGCGGGCGCCAAAGACCTCGCGCAGCTCGGCGATCTGTGAATCCGCCAACGGCCCCGGCGCATCGGCTGATTGCCGGCAACCCAGCCACAGGTTTGCCGTTTCCTCCAGTTCTTCCAGAGTCGCCATGGCTGCGGCGGGCGTGTCATGCCATACGTTGGGCCCCAGCCTTTCAAGCATCACGGAGCGTATCGGGCATCCACGCTGGCCGTAAGCCGTAATGGCCGCCTCGACCAGATCGGCGGACGCTTGCGCGCCCGGCCGGTGATACGGAATGAGCGGCACGTGGCCGACCTTCATGACAAAGTAAGGAGTCAATGCAGGCATCAGCTCTGCGCCGGTTCCGTGCAGCGACAAGGCCACGCAAGCCTTGCTATGGGTATGTATGACGCAGGCGGTATTGCCGTCGAACGCACGGGCAGCTTTGTAGATTTGCCGATGCAGCAGAATGGTCTTGCTCGGGCGGTCGCCGCTTATGTGGGTTCCGTCCTGATCGAGCTTGGAGAGTGCGGCCGGATCCAAAAAACCCAGGCAGGCATCCGTGGGCGTGATCAGGAATCCATCGTCCAGCCGCACGCTGATATTGCCTGCGGAAGCATGCACATAGCCGCGATCGAACAGGCTCTTGCCGACTCTGCAGATTTCCTCCCGTGCTTTACTTTCGTGCATTTGACGCCCTTCCTTATGCCGCGGCAGCGGCAAAGGCTTTTTCAAAAAAATCTTCGGTGCCGAAGTTGCCCGACTTGAGCGCAATGTGGATGCCATCGTCGTGCGCAGCCGTGTGTGCGTAGCACCATGGTACGCCCGGGTCTATCTGGCTGCCTATCTGCAATTGCGAAATGCCCAGAGCCTGGACACAGGCGCCAGACGTTTCGCCTCCGGCCACTATCAGTTGCCCCGCCCCGCCCTCGACCAGACCACGCGCAATCGCGGCAATGGCGTTTTCGATCATGGCCCCAGCCTGGGCCGCGCCCAGCTTGGCCTGCACCGCTTTTACGGCCGCCGAACCGGCAGTGGAATAGACGAGCACAGGGCCCGTTTCCAGCAAGGGCAATGCTTGCGCCAGGATGCGATCGACCACATCGCCGCCCGCGGCGACTTCGTCCGGATCCAGCGCAAAGGCGTGATGGCCGGCCTTGATGAAGGCCGCAACCTGCGCATTGGTGGCAAGCGAACAGCTGCCGGAAACGATGGCGCGCCCGCCGCGAGGAGCCGGCAGCGCCGACGCCTGGCTACTGGGCTCGATCCCGAAATTCCGCGGCAGGCCGATGGCCACGCCCGATCCGGCCGTCAGCAAAGGCAAATGCCTGAGCGCCGGACCGATATTGACGAGGTCCTGGTTGCTGAGCGCATCGACAATGGCAATGCCCACACCTTGATTGCGCAGCAAATCCATATGCTGCTGAACCGCCGATGCACCCTTTTGCACGATGGAATAATCGACCAGGCCTACCTTGCGCTTGCACTGGGACTGCATGACACGAACCAGGTTGGGGTCCGTCATGGGCGTCAGCGGATGATTCTGCATGCCGCTCTCGTGCAGCAAGACGTCGCCCACGAACAAATAGCCTTTGAATACCGTGCGCTTGTTGTCCGGGAAAGCCGGGGTCGCAATGGTGAAATCGGTATCCAGCGCATCCATGAGCGCTTCAGTCACGGGCCCTATATTGCCCTCTTTCGTGCTGTCGAAGGTCGAACAATACTTGAAGTAAATCTGTTGGGCGCCCTGTGCCTGCAGCCACTGCAATGCAGCCAGCGAATCGGCAATCGCTTCTCCGGCTGGAACCGTTCGGGACTTCAGCGCAATCACCACGGCATCGACATCCGCCGACAAGGGCTGGGTAGGCACGCCTATGGCCTGCAACACCCTCATCCCGGCCTGGACGAGATTGTTGGCCAGATCGGTGGCGCCTGTGAAGTCGTCTGCAATACAGCCTAATTTAATGCTCATGTCGGATCCGTATTACGGCTTGGCCGGCACGGACCGGTTGCGCCTGCGTCGAAATTTTGGCATCAGCCCCCAGAACCCCAGTCCAAAAGCCAGGACCATCAGGGTCGAAACCAGGCCGTTGCTGAAAAAGATGGAAAATGATCCCTGCGACAGCAACATGGACTGCCGGAATGCGTCTTCCATTTTGTCGCCCAGCACCATGGCCAGTATAAGCGGCGCGATCGGATAATCCAGCTTCTTGAACAGATATCCTACCACCCCGAATATCAGTGCCAGATAGACGTCGAACATCCGGTTGCTGATGGTGTATGCGCCGATCAGGCATACCACGATGATGATGGGGCCGATAATCGAAAATGGCGCTTTCAGGATCGCGGCGAAGAACGGGATGGTGGACAGCACCAGGATGACGGCAACGATATTCGCGATATACATCGAGGCAATCAGGCCCCAGACGAAATCGGGCTGCTCAATGAACAGCATGGGGCCGGGCTGCAGGCCCCATATCATCAGCCCGCCCATCATCACGGCGGCGGTGGCCGAACCAGGGATGCCCAGGGACAACATGGGCAGCAAGGCGGACACGCCGGCGGAATGGTCGGCGGCTTCAGGGGCTACGATGCCGGCCGCTTCACCCTTGCCGAAATTATCGCGATTGCGCGAAAACCGCTTGGCGATTCCATACGACATGAATGACGCCGCCGTAGGGCCTCCGGGCGTGATGCCCATCCAGCAGCCTATTGCAGTGGAGCGCAACAGGACGACGGCATGCCTGGGCATGCCCAGCAAAGTCCGCCAGATAATCTTGAAGTTCATCCTGGCTTTCAAGCCATTGAACTCCAGGCCTTCCTCGACGGTCACGAGCAGTTCCCCTATGCCGAACAGGCCGATGACGGCTGCCAGATAGGACACGCCGTTTATCAAAGGCGTGACTTCATAAGTAAGCCGCAATTCGCCGGACACCGTATCCATGCCGATAGCGGTAAGGATGAGTCCAAGCAGAACGGACACAATGGTTTTCAACGGCTTGCCGCCGCTCATGCCGACATAGCTGCAGAAGGTCAGCAGGAACACGGCGAAAAATTCGGCCGGACTGAACTGCAGGGCAAAGTCGGCGACCACGTTGGCAATCAGTGTGACGACGACCACGCCGACGAAGGCGCCGAATCCCGCCGACAGAAACGCGGTGGACAAGGCCTCTTCGGTGCGCCCATTCTTGGCCATGGGATGGCCATCGAAGGTAGTTGCGACCGACGAAGGTTCGCCGGGAATATTGAACAGAATAGATGTTGTCGAACCTCCGAACAAGGCTCCCCAATACATGGACGACAACAGGATGATGGCGCTCACCGGTTCCATGGTGAACGTCAGGGGCAAGAGCAGGGTTACGCCGTTGGGCGCCCCCAGCCCGGGCAACACGCCGACCAGAATGCCCAGCAGCACGCCCCCTACCATCAAGGCAATATGATGGTAGGTCAGGGCCGTCTCGAAGCCAGACCACAATAAGCTGAAATCCGTCATGAAAATCCTTATAAGCCCAGAAGGGACTCGAGCGGCCCTTTGGCCAGGTCCACTTTGAACCACATGTCGAAGATCAGGTAGAAGGCGACAATGACAAGGATGGAGACGAGCAGCGACTTGCCCCAGCTCGCGTGCCCGGGGAACTTGAGCATATACAGCAGGTAGAGCCACGATGGCGCATAACACCCCAGGAAAGGCATCAGCGCCACCAGGACTGCCGTCGGAATAAAGACCGACAGGGTCAGCTTGAACTGTTGGCGCGTGACGAATGCGCCTTGCACCGGATTGCGCAAGCTGTCCAGGAACACCAGCGCGCTGATAATGCAAAGCGCAATGCCCAGCCGAAACGGCATGTAGCCCGGTTGGGGTCCGGTCTCGGGCGACCAGCCGGTGTTCAGTTTCAGGCTGCCCGCGATAACCAGGCCTCCAAAGAGGCCTATGGCTGCCGCCGTGCCCAGTTCCATCGTACGTCGGTCAATAAGTGACATGATTCCCTGCTTGCTTAGCGTGCGACTATCAGTTCTTGACTAGCCAGCCGTTCTTCTCGAACAAGGCATGATGCTCGGAAGCATCTTTCTTGATGTAGGCATCCAGCTCGTCGCCGGTCTGGAAAAATTCCGACTGCACGCCGCGCTCCAGCCATGCTTTCCATTCAGGCTTCTCGGCGACCTTCTTGAGCAATTCAACGTAGTAAGCCGTTTCTTCCGGCTTTACACCGCCGGCCATCCAGACGGTGCGCGGCATGTTGAACGCGTCGATCGCGATTCCGTTATCTTTGCACAATGGGATATCGGCCCAGGACATGTCCTTGTTGACCTTGCTAGTGTTGCTCAGCGGCTTGGACGAGAACACGCACAGTGGGCGAACCTTGTTGGCCTTCCAGTACGAGACGTTTTCACCGGGATTGTTGGTGTTGCCGTCCAGGTGGTTGCCGGCCAATTGCACCGCCGATTCGCCACCCGATTTGAACGGAATGTACGTCACGTTTATGCCGGCGGCTTCTTCGATCTTGCGTGTGAGAATGTGGTCGGTGTCTTTGGACTGCGCGCCGCCCATCTTGAATGCCGCTTTCTTTTCCTTGGCGCCGGCCAGGAACTCCTGCGTCGTCTGGTACGGCGACTTGGCCGACGTCCACAATACGAATTCGTCAGCCGCCATTGTGGCAACCGGGGTCATGTCTTCGATCTTGTAGCCCACATTCGTGATCATGGGCATGAGCCACGCGAGGTTGGTCGAGAAAATCAGCTTGTGCGGGTCGCCCTCGATGCCTTCGCCATAGACGAAAGCCTCGGTTCCAGCGCCGCCGCCCTTGTTCGAAACAACGACCGATGTCGGCGTGAGATCGTACTTTTGCACGATGGACTGAACCAGGCGGGCAAACTGGTCGGTACCGCCGCCCGGTCCCGCGGAGGCAATGAACTCGATCGGCTTCGTCGGCTCCCAGGCGGCCTGCGCCACCGTGGCGCTCAGGCTGGAAATAACCGCGGCGGCCATCGCCAGTTTCTTGAATTGCTTGTTCATACTATCTCCTTTGGATAACAGACTCGTAGATGCGTCGCTCACCGGGACGCTGCTGGAACATTGAAAAACACTTCATCCTGCGCTTTGCGCAGCGCCAGAAGAACAGAGGACGGGTCGATATCGACATCTCCCATACAAATGTATTGGTCTTTGGCCACATCGCGGCGCAAGCGCCGATTGGCGATCAGGTAGAAAGGGGCGGGATTGCTGTCGTCCAGCGGCAATCCGTTTATCAGCACCGGTGAAACATGGTCGATGGAGTGATGGTGGCCGCCCATCGCCAACATGGTTCCGGCAGGCAGAAACTGTGTTGCCTTGCCGATCAAGTCCTGGTTGGGCCGCGGCTCGGTCCCGCCGCTGGACACGCCCAGCGCAGCGGCCTCGATAACGCTGGTTGCCGCTTCCAGGCCCAGCAAGTGGCGCGGCAGATATAACATGGCAGTTTTCTGATCGGCGCTGACGACATGGCCTTTCCCGGTCAACAGTTCCCAAGTCGGCGCATCGTGGCAGCGGACCACGACGAATACGCCTCCCGCAAAACTCAATTCGTCGGGCTTTCTCATGCAATGGAACAGTTCCAGCGTGTTCGCGCCGGCCAGCACCCCGCCCTCGCTCTTCAGGCGCAACACTTCCGGCACTTCGCTGATGCGCAGGATGGGCACATGAAATTCCGGTGTATCGGGCGCCAGTCCGGTTGAATTGGCGACCACCAGCATTTCGCAGAAGTCGGGCACCGCGCGCTGAGGCAGGCTGGAACACGCTTCGGAACGGGACTGGATCACACCCAGCGCGTCGTCCGCTCCAAGAGACCACAATTGCTCGAACTGCGGAAGGTCGATCACACGGCCGTTGCTGCTCATTTTTCCCGTGGCGGGATCGAAGACAAAATCGTACTCACTGGCTTTTCCAGCCGCGACGATTTCCAGGCCGAGCACCTGCGCCCATGTAACCAGGCCGATCAAGAGGCTGGGC
>JAKFDW010000384.1:0-1605 GCA_036675955.1 Orrella sp.
CTGGTGAAATTAGCGCTGTGGAACCACCCGATCCCATCCCGAACTCGGAAGTGAAACGCAGCTGCGCCGATGGTAGTGTGGCTTAAGCCATGCAAGAGTAGGTCATCGCCAGGGTCTTTACCCAAAACGCCACCCCAGTCGGGGTGGCGTTTTCTTTTGCGTCGCGGGGGCGACCCGCAACAGGTCATCGCCAGAATTTTTACCCAGAAACTCCAGCTATCGGCTGGAGTCTTCTTTTCTGCGTCCCGCGTTCCGTGATCAGGGGTGGTGCCTGCATCAGGATCCTCGCGATCGCACTGCTTTTTTTATGATGCCGGCGAGCGCGAGCGAGGAGAGTCAGGCTTTTTTCGTCTGGTTGCTCAGTGCGTGGCGTCGCCCAGTTCCGGTAAGCCCCAAGCCGGCTGCAGTCGTCGATACTCCGGCATCGGCAGCAACACCAATCGCGGGTTGCGGTCGACGCGTAGCCAGTCCAGTAATCTACGCATCCCGGTCGGATCCATCGCCGTGCATCCGGCAGTCGGCCTATCCGGCCCCTTCCACAGATGCGCGAAGATACAGCTGCCTTGGCCAGGGTGGGCGGAGGCGTTGTGCAGGATCACGAATCCAAGGCGGTACTGCTCGTCACCATTGGCAATCAGGTCACGGCGCATGGGTTCCGTCGAGCCGGCGACTGCCGTTGCCCCCACGTTCTCGACCGACACAATGCGGTTGTACCAAGGGGACTCCGGTACATCGATGCAGTAGTCGCCCGATTTCATGCCCCGATAGGGCAAGTGCGTACGATCGGAGGTTTCGTAGCCAAAGGCCGGACCGATATCGAATACGCCCGCCGGACTGCGTCCGTCCCCCTCCCGCTTCTGTGGCCCCTGGCCCTGTGGCGGCTGCCTGCCGATACCCCAGCCAGAGCCTGCGCGCCCGATCACGACGGGCAAGCGCAAAGCTGTCTCACGCCAGCCTTTTTCGTCGCGCATGAATGTTCGCAGTTCACCCGCAGTTGCGTCCCAACCGGTCGTCGTCACCACGACCAGTTGCCCGGCCTCTCCCAAGGGCGTTGAAGAGGGCGTTGAAGCGGGCCGGAACATGGAGGATGTGCTTGTGCACCCAAGCATCCAGGTCGTGAGCACCAGAACGGTGATGTGCGAACCCAGCTTCATCCTATTCTCCTTGCGCTGCGGCACGGCTTCCTGAAATGGATTGCATGCAAGCTGCCGAAGAACCCCGTAAACCGCATCAGAGGCTCATGATAGAGGCTGCGGGGATGCCGCGTACGGAGAACGAGAGCGCAAGGTTGACATGAGCACGTCCGTGATCTTCCAGACATTCCTGATTGCCTTGGTAATCGGCCTCGCAGCCGGCAATTCCGGTGCTGAAGCCGGCGAGGTGACGATCGATCCAGCACGCACGGCATCGGAAGCAGGCCTGACCGATATCCGCCAGTTCGCGCCTGACATATTGCTGGATATCCGGTACGCCGGTGACCGCAATTTCGTCGGCCAGCCTATCCAGGGCTATGTCGCCGCCAAGTGCCTGCTGCTGCCTTCAGTGGCGCAAGCACTGGCCCGGGTGCAGCAGGATCTGAAGCGGCGCGGCTATGGCCTGAAGATC
>JAKFDW010000385.1:0-11452 GCA_036675955.1 Orrella sp.
GTGCAGTTGCCCGGGCCAAGCTGGCTGCCTTTTTATGCGGCCATCGCCACGGCTGTGTTTTTTGTCTGCATCCTGTTCAAGACATACGAGGCGGCGCTCGCCGGAGCCCTGGCGGCGCTGCTTATCTTCCTGCGTTGGGCATGGCGTAACGGCGCCCGCGAAGACCCCGCGCCGATTGAAGCCACGGCGGCAATCATGCTGCCTCCCCATTTCGCCGCGTCCGGCGCGCCCGGCTGGTGGGGCATGGCGTGCAGCCTGGCCGCCAATGCGGCCCTGTTTGGGTCCTTATTGTTTGGTTATCTTTTTCTATGGACGATGGCGCCGAATTGGCCTCCGCCTGCCTGGATCGATATTCCCTTGTTTTGGGGGACGATGGCCGCGGGCTTGCCCGTGGCAGCGGCCGCCGCTGTACGCGCGGCGTGCTCGGCCAATCAACGCGGCCGGATGCGCGCTTGCGTTTCGTGGCTTATCGGTGGCGCCGCAGCCAGCGTGGTGGCGACCCTGAGTGTGTTCATGGTGACGGCGGAACTGCCCTCCGCCACCAGCCACGCCTATGTGTCGACCACACTGGTATTGCTTTGTTATGCGGGCCTGCACATCGCTACGGCCGGCGTGCTGGCCGCATACGTCGCTTTGCGTTGTCGCGCGGGCTACGTATCCCGGATCCGATCACTGGAGCCGGCGGTGCTGCGGCTCTGGTGCGACTACACCGCCATTACGGGCGTGGTGGTAATGGCCGCGCTTTACGGCCTCCCGCGGGTGTCTTCATGATGCCGGCCCGCCGCTACGGCTTATGGCGCGCCATGACCGGGCTTGCCATATGGATGCTATGTTTTGTTGCCCTGTATGGTGGCCATGCGCTGGGCTGCCTCTATAGCGCGATGCTGGACGAAGTAGTCGGATTGCCTGCGCTGACATGGCTGCTTGTGCTGGTATGGGCAGTCTCGCTGGCGCTGCTTTTGTGGCTGACGGTACGCAGCCTGTCGTCGCTGCGCGCAATGAGTGGGGCGGGTGGCTCGCAGCAATTGTCCCGTTTTATGTCTGTGCTGACATTGACGGTGGATATCTCCGGTTTCGTATCGACTGTCGCCATCGGACTGCCTCTGTTATGGATGCCGGTCTGCACGTAGTCCCTGGCGGTGACTATAATCGTCTGTACTCTTACTTCGGAATCCCCATGACAATCTCCCTCTATGCCGCTTCGGTTCCTGTTTTCAAGCAAATGCTGAACAGCCTGGACGCCTTGCTCAGCAAGGCCGAAGAACATGCGGAGGCCCGAAAGATCGATCCCGCTGCCTTGTTGCAGGCGCGTCTTTTTCCCGATATGTTTCCCCTGGCCCGCCAAGTGGAAGTCGCGGCTGATTTCGCCCGGGGCGTATCGGCACGCCTTGCCGGTGCCGACGTACCCAAGTATGACGACGCCGAACCCTCTTTCGCCGGTCTGCATGCACTCATTGCCGAGTCGCTGGCTTTTATCGACGGCTTTTCCGCCGACCAGATCGATGGCAACGAAGGCCGCGTCATCGTGACACGCCCTGGTACGCCTAAAGAAAGGAAGTTCGATGGTCAGTCGTATTTGCTGACTTACGGCCTGCCGCAGTTCTTCTTCCATGTCACGACGGCCTACGCAATTTTGCGGCACAACGGCGTCGAAGTGGGCAAGCGTGATTTCATGGGCCAGTACTGACGACTGGCCGGCGATTGTCGCGCTTATTTGTTCAATAACGCCGCGCGGGCCGGGGCATTACGCCAGGCCCGCGTGATGCCTTGCCCACGCCGTGATGTTCGAGGCGCTCATGGCGCCGGCCTGGCGGGCTATCTCGCGTCCGCCCTTGAATAGCGCCAGGGTCGGAATGCTGCGTATGGAATAGCCGGCAGCCAGTTCCTGCGCCGCTTCAGTGTCCAGTTTGGCCACGCGCAGCATGGGTTCCAGTTGTTGCGCCGCCTGGGCATACGCGGGCGCCATGCTCAGGCATGGGCCGCACCACGGCGCCCAGAAGTCCACCAGTACGGGAATGTCGTTGCGTGTAATGTGCTGGGGAAAGCGCTTGCCGGTAAGCTCCAGCGGCTTGCCGGTAAAAAGTTCTTGCTTGCATTTGCCGCAGGTCGGCCGATCGTGCAAGCGATCTTGGGGGATCCGGTTTACGGTATCGCAATGCGGACAGACTACATGTAGCGATTCGGTCATCGATTTCTCCAGTGTTTGTTCGCGGCCTAATGGCCTTACGCCCCGGCACTGCGTATAGAATAGTCCTTCGCCTTACTGTTCTCCAGGAAGCAAAGCATGAATGAGTTCGACATAGTTGTCGATGCGATCACGTCTCGGCGTAGTGTCAGGGGCTTTCTGCCCGATCCGGTCAGCATCGACCTTATCAACAAGATCCTTGCCACGGCTTCATACGCGCCCAGCGGCAGCAATATCCAGCCCTGGGCCGTTCATGTTGTCATGGGCGAAACGCGCGACGAACTCTCCCGCCGCTTGCTCGACGCCCACAGCCGCAAACTCCCCGAAAGCCGCGAGTACAACTATTATCCGGTGAACTGGCGCAGTCCTTATATCGAGCGCCGGCGCGAAACCGGATGGGGCCTGTACGAAACCCTGGGAATCGAAAAGGGCGACCGCCAGGCATCGGCGCAGCAGCACGGACGCAACTACACTTTTTTCGGTGCCCCGGTCGTCCTGGTTTTTTCCATAGACAGTGACCTGCAGCAGGGCAGCTGGCTCGATTACGGCATGTTTCTTCAGAACATCATGGTGGCGGCGCGAGCCAGCGGTTTGCACACATGTCCGCAAGCGGCGCTGGCCAACTACCCGGACATCATAAAAAGCCAACTGGGCATCGGCGACGAGCAGACAATAATTTGCGGTATCGCCATGGGCCATGAAGACACCGATTGCCTGGCCAACCGATACAGGCCATCGCGTATCCGCCTCGACGAGTTCGTGACATTTCATTCCTGACGCTCGTTGAACAGATTATCTCAAGCAATTATGGATACAAACAACGTTTATGCAATAAAGGGCGGGAACGCTTCGGGGTCTGACTGCAACTTCCTTCGTGGTGGGGGCGAAATGGGCGCCCTGATGCGGTCGCACGACTGGTCCATGTCGTCGCTAGGATCGCCCAGGAGCTGGCCTCAATCATTGCGCACGGCAGTGCGCCTTTTGCTGAATACGCGTCATCCCATGTATATATGGTGGGGACAGGATGGAGCCTGTCTCTACAACGACGCCTACCGTGAATCGATCGGTCCCGAGCGTCATCCGCAGTCCCTGGGCCAACCGGCCCGGCAGGTGTGGGAAGAGATCTGGGACGTAATCGGTCCGCAGATCGAGCAGGTCATGGCGGGCGGCGAGGCAACCTGGAATGAAGATCATCTGGTCCCCATCACACGCCACGGCCGACGCGACGACGTCTACTGGACCTACAGCTTCAGTCCCATCGATGAGGACACGGCGCCGGGCGGCGTGGGCGGGGTTCTGGTCGTCTGCACCGAAACGACGCAAAAGGTGCTGGCCAAACAGCGCCTGGCATTGGCCATAGACAGGCAAAGACGGCTTTTTCAGTGCGCGCCCGGCTTTATTGCCATCCTTCGCGGGCCGAATCATGTATTCGAGTTCGTGAATGACGCCTGCATCGAGCTGGCGGGCGACCGCGACTACATCGGCAGGTCGGCCCTCGATGCCGTGCCCGATGTACAGGGGCAGGGTTATATTGAGCTGCTGAATCGCGTCTATGCCACGGGCGAGCGCTTTGTTGCCCAGCAGAAATCGCTGCGCGTGGCGCGTACTCCTGGCGGACCCTTCGAGGAACGCTTCATCGACTTCGTCTACGAGCCTATCGTGGATGACGACGGCGCGGTAACGGGAATTTTTGTCGAAGGCTTCGACGTAACGGATAGGGCGCTTGCCGATGCGGCATTGCGCGAAAGCGAAGCGCGCTTGCGCGAGCTCAACACGTATCTGGAGCGCGAGGTAATGGATCGCTCGGCCGTAGGCGGGCGCTTCTGGCAGATCAGTCCGGATCTACTGGGTGTTTTCTCGACGGATGCTCATTTTCAAAGCGTAAATCCCGCCTGGGAGGCGGTGATGGGCTGGACCGAGGCCGAACTCGCGACGATGTCGTTTTTCGATCTGCTCCACCCCGACGAGCGGCAGGAATGGGAGGGCAAATTCGCACGCCTCGAGGGTGGCAAGCCCATTACACGGTTCGAATGCCGGTATCGCCGTAAAGACGGCGGGTACAACTGGTTTGTGTGGGCGGCGGCGCCGTTCAACGATGCCTATTACTGTATCGGGCGCGATATCACCAGCCAGAAAGAGGCCGAAGAAGAGCTCGTCGTCGCGCGCGACGCCTTGCGCCAGTCTCAGAAAATGGAGGCCATAGGCCAACTGACCGGCGGCATTGCACATGATTTCAACAACCTGCTGGCGGGCATCAGCGGCAACCTTGAAATGCTGGAAATGCGCCTGGAACAGGGCCGCCTGTCCGATCTGGATCACTACATCAGCGGGGCTCAAGGTTCGGCGCGAAGGGCGGCCGGATTGACGCAACGGCTGCTGGCTTTTTCCCGTCGCCAGACGCTGGCGCCCAAGCCTACCGATACAAACCGGCTCATCGCGAGCATGGAAGACCTGATCCGCCGCACGGTCGGCCCGGATATCGACTTGTATATCATCGGATGCGAGAACCTTTGGCTAACGCGTGTCGACCAGTCTCAATTGGAAAATGCGCTGCTGAATCTCTGCATCAATGCCCGGGATGCGATGTCTCCCGACGGGGGCCGCCTCACCATCGAGACGGCCAACAAATCGCTCGACGAAAGGGCGGCGCGCGAACGGACGCTTCCACCCGGCGAGTACGTGACCCTTAGCGTCACCGACACAGGATCCGGCATGCCGCCGGACGTGATCTCCCAGGCCTTCGATCCTTTTTTTACCACCAAACCGTTGGGCCAGGGCACAGGGCTTGGGCTCTCGATGATTTATGGCTTTGTGCGGCAGTCCGGCGGGCAGGTCCAGATTTATTCCGAGGTCGGCACAGGCACGACGATGTGTGTTTATTTGCCTCGCTACGCGGGCAGTACCGAGGCGCCCAAGGAAGTCAGCAGCGCCGTCGTAAAAGCCTCGGGCCGGGGAGAAACCGTGGTCGTCATCGATGATGAGCCGGCGCTCCGGCAGCTCATGGTGGAGGTGCTTGAAGAAAACGGCTATAACGCCATCGAGGCCGCGGACGGGCCAGCGGGCCTGAAACTGCTCGAGTCGGAAGACGACGTGGATCTTCTCATCACCGACGTGGGGTTGCCCGGCGGCATGAACGGCCGCCAGGTCGCCGACGCGGCGCGCGTCAGCCGCCCCGGCCTGAAAGTTTTGTTCGTTACCGGCTATGCCGAGAACGCCATCGTACGCAATGGTTTGCTGGATCCCGGAATGGAAGTGATGACCAAGCCGTTCACCATGGCAAGCATGGGCAGCAAAATACGTGACCTTATAGGGCGGTGAAGATATAGTGGCAAGGATTCGAAGATGAGAGTGTCGGTCAATAAAGACGATCCGGGCCATGCGACTTTACAGTACGGGCGTTTCGATGTTTTCCTGGATGGCGAGTTGGTCAAAGGTTGTATTACCGCGGACGAAGAGCTGGGTATGTGCGAAGTCATCGACTACGACGATAAAGGCCGAGCGACGGTCGAAGGCGGCCGGCTCAAGACAGTTGTACGTTACGGCAAGGTGCAGTTGCGACCGACGGGCAAATGAGTGCTACACGGGAGTGTTTTTTTCTTCTGCAGGCGCCGGCGCCGGCTTTGCATACAGTTGGCTCAATATGGTCAGGCCTATCAGGCCGGCGCCGATAAGATCGGTAATGATGCCGGGCTTGATCAAAGTTAGTGCAGCCACCAGCAACATGATGCGTTCCCATGATCTGGCAGGACCAAAGAAAAAATAACCATGCAGTCCTGCCGCCAGGCATGTGACCCCGATAGTCGCCGTAACGATGGTCAACATGACCGTGCCCAGGTCGCCGATCAGCAACAGCGAAGGCGCGAAAACAAACATGAAGGGAATGATGTAGCCGGTAAGCCCCAGCTTGACCGCGGCCCAACTGGTTTCCATGAGGCCGGCGCGCGATATGCCGTTGGCCGCATAGACCGCCATCGCCACCGGTGGCGTGATGGCGGACAGCACGGCAAAGTACAGCACGAACAAGTGGGCCGCTTCCACCTGGACGCCGAGCTTCACCAGCGCAGGCACCAGCAATGCAACCTGCACAATATAAGCCGGCGTGGTGGGCAAGCCCATGCCCAACAAGATTCCGGCTGCCATGGTCAGAATAAGCGCCAGCATCAGCGAGTCCTGGGAAATGGCCAGGACCACGCCCGTAAAGCTCAAGCCCAGGCCGGTCAGGGTAATGGCGCCTATGACGATGCCTGCGGTGGCGCATGCAAGGGCCACGACCACGGTATTGCGTGCGCCCGCTTCCAGTGTTTCGATAATGGCCGGCAGCGTGAAGACGCGCCGCGTGCTGGCACGCAGCCATGTGGTCGGTATGACGGAGCAGATACCGCTGAGGGCGGCAAACGCGGCGCTATAGCCCATGAGCAATGTGATGATGATGACGAAGAGCGGCAGGAACAAATGGCCGCGTTCTCGAATAACCGCGCCTACGCGGGGCAGGTCCGGTTTGGGCAAACCCCTCAAGCCGATGCGCTTGGCCTCGAAATGCACAGCCATGAATACGGCGATGTAATACAGAACGGCGGGCAACACCGCGAATGTGGCCACGGTGAGATACGAGACACCCAGGAACTCCGCCATGACGAAGGCCGCTGCGCCCATGATGGGCGGCATCAGCTGGCCGCCGGTAGAGGCAACCGCCTCGACGCCGCCGGCAAAGCCGGCGTTGTAGCCGGTACGCTTCATCAGCGGAATGGTGAAGGTGCCGGTCGTCATGACGTTGGCGACAGCACTGCCTGAAACGGTGCCGAACAGGCTGCTGGTAATGACTGCCACTTTGGCTGGCCCGCCGGCAGTGTGTCCGGCCAGTGCAAGCGCGAAATCCATGAACAATTGTCCCGCCCCGCTGCGTTCGACGAACGCGCCGAACAAGATGAACAACATGACGTAGGTGGCCGATACGTACAAGGGGATGCCGAATATCCCTTCGGTGGTCAGGTAGATTTGATCGAACATCGCGGCGAAGGACTGATTGCCAAAGGTAAGCCCATAGACGATGAAAACCACCGCAATAATGGGCAGCGCCAATCCGGTGGCCCGTCGTGTGGCTTCCAGCAGCATCAAGGTCAAGGCGGCGCCGAATACATAATCGTAGACGGTCGGATCGTCGACATACGGCATGCGATAGACAATGTAGTCCAGGTTCAGCGATGGATAAAGCGCCCCTGCGACCGCCGCCAACAGGAAGAGAATATCCACAATGCCGACTTTCGCTGCACGACCATTGAGTCCGGGCAAGACGAGAAAGGCCAGCGCCAGGGCGAAGGCAAGGTGCAGCCCGCGCATTACATAGGCATCGGGCGGGCCGACGAATGCAACATACAACTGGAACAGCGACATCGAGGCACCGACAAGGGTGATCAAACGGGCAGTCAACGAAGCGGGAATGTATTGCATGCTGGCACACCTGCAAAGTGATGACACTATGGGATCAAGCGGCGTGCCGGCACCGGCGGGGCGATGCCTGGCACGTCAGTTCGTACGCAGCAAAGATTACAGAACGCCTTTTTCCTTGTAGAACTTTTCAGCTCCCTTGTGCAGCGGCACACCTATATCCTCGGCCATCATCTTGACCGTGGTGGGAGCCATCGCCTTGGCGATGGCTTCAAGATTGGCCTTTTCGGTCACGATACCCTGAAGGATTTTATAGACTGTTTCCTCTTCAAGATCGCAGCGGGCGATGACGTGGGTCGCGTAGCCCACAGCCTGCACATCTTTGTCCTGCCCGGGATAGCTTCCGGCTGGAATGGTGAGCTTGGTGTAGCCAGGGTTGAGCTTGCGCATTGCCTGGAATTTGTCATCGGGCACTTCGATGAGCTCGATTGCCCGCGCCGAAGCCAGGTCCATGATGGACGCGGACGGGACTGTCGTGCCCAAAGTAAAGAGTTGCGCGTTATTGTCCTTGAGCAAGGAAACGGCATCGGTATACGACACATAGCTGACGCGGCCCATGTCTTTGTATGTCATGCCGTAGACATCGAGCATCTGGGCAGTGATGAACTCGGCCGTATTGCCGCGGGGCTGCACGGCGATTGACTTTCCTTTGACATCGGCAAGCGTATCGATTCCCGCGTCGGCGTTGGCAACGATCTGGAAATACTGCGGATACAGTGTGGCTACGTTGCATACATTGTCGGTCTTGACCTCGAAAGGAGCACGGCCTGCCACGCCGTCCACGGTCGAGATCGAATTGCCAAAGCCGAAGTCGGCTTTGCCCAATTGCACTGCCTTGACATTGGCTATGCCCGCCCCGGGCAGCACCTGGATCTTCACCCCGGACTTGCCGGCGATGTTGGCGATGGCGCCTCCGAGGGGGTACCACGATCCGCCTTGTGGGCCGGTCATCAAGCGAACCTGCTGGGCGCCGGCGATTGTGCCGAACAATACCGTTGCAAGGAATGTTGCGGTAACTGCGGTGTTCTTGAGTTTCATGCGCATGTGTCTACTCCTCAATGTGCCGTCTGGTGGATGGCCGCGAATCTGTTGCATGTGCGGCGCGTAAGCGATGTGGTTGTGATAATCCGCTTATAGATTGCCTGAGTCTCGGCTCGGACGTTAGCCAGTATTATCTGCCGGTAAAATTACTGTCAAGGTGTAAACGCTAGGGGTTTATATCAATACGGCGTGCATATTGCGCTTGTTAAGGTGGAAACACTCCGACACTTCAGGCTGTTATATGAACGCTCAAGAACCCGCGAAAGCATCCTTCGATATATTGGTCAATGCTCAGGCTCTGCACGAATTCGTGGTGGGCTTATGGCGCAAGGCCGGAAGCAGCCCGGCTGAAGCCGGCCTGGTGGCCGACCACTTGGTTATGGCCAATCTCACGGGTCATGACTCCCACGGCGTGGGCATGATTCCGCGCTACGTGAAATCGCTGCGGGACGGCGTGCTGAAGCTGAATCAACATGCGGTTGTCGTGCGGGATGCGGGGGCGGTTCTTACGGTAGACGGCGTCTGCGGATTCGGGCAGGTGGTCGCGTACGAGGCCATGAATCGCGGCATAGAGCGCGTTAAGACAACAGGGATATGCGCAGTAGGCCTGCGCAACGCCCATCATATCGGCCGTATTGGCCACTGGGCCGAGCAGTGCGCTGAACGGGGGCTGGTTTCCTTTCACTTCGTGAACGTGGCCGGCAGTGCCCATGTGTCGCCATGGGGCGGCAGCGACGGCCGGTTCGGCACCAATCCGTTTTGCGCCGCCTTTCCGCGCAAGGGGAAAGAACCGCTGGTGCTCGACTTTGCCACCAGCGGAATTGCGCAAGGCAAGGCGCGCGTGGCCTATAACAAAGGCATCGAAGTGCCCGCGGGCTGCCTGATCGATGCCCGCGGCCAGCCCACTACCGATCCGCGAGTGATGTTCGAAGCGCCGCAAGGAGCATTGCGCACCTTTGGGGAACATAAAGGACACGGGCTTGCGATGATGTGCGAGCTGTTTTCCGGCGCGCTTACCGGGGGGTACACCACGCATGCCGAGACACGCGTCAAGAACAGCGGCATAATCAATTGCATGCTTTCGGTCATTATCGATCCGGTTGCGTTCGATGCCGCCGATACAGAGGCCGAAGCCGAGGCGTTCATCGAGTGGGTTAAAGCGTCGCCCAGGTCGGCCGGCACCGAGCGGATTTTCGCGCCCGGCGAGCCTGAACGAGCCCGGGCCGCCCAGCGCCGCAGCGGCGGCATACCGATAGATCCCGGCACCTGGAGCGAAATCGTTGACGCGGCCGCTGCGCTGGATATGCCGCAATCAGACATCGACTCGGTCCTGGCGGCGGGCTAGCGCGCCGCGCGGATCAGATTCCCGTTCCCTTGTAGGCCAGTCCCAAGGCCAGTGCCGCCATGACGACGGCGATTATGCCGTCAAGTATCCGCCAGGCCTTTTGCTTGGCGAACAGCGGTGCGAAGAGCCTTGCCCCCGCGCCGAGCACTATCAGCCAGGTGATGCTGGCGGTTACGGCGCCGGCGGCGAAGCCCATGCGCGCGTCCGCGAAGCTGTGAGCCAGGGACCCGACCACGACCATGTCCAGCCAGAAATGTGGATTAAGCAGGGAGAAGCCGCAGGCAGCAAGCATGGCGGCTCGTCGCGAGGGAACCGCCAGGCGCGCTCCCTCCGCACTGCTTTGCGGCTTCAGTGCGCGCTGTGCGGACTGGAAGGCATACCAGAGCAGGAAGGCCACGCCGAACCACAGGATGCCGCCGGTCAGCCAGGGCGCCGAGGCCGCGATGGCCTGCAGCCCCCACACGCTGGCAAAGATGAAAACCGCGTCAATCAAGGCGCAGACCAGGAGGATACTGGTCAAATGAGTGCGCAACAGTCCTTGGCGCAGGATGAAAGCGCTTTGTGCGCCGACTACTGCGAACAGGCCCAGACCGGTGGCGATGCCACTGGCCCAGGCGGAGAAAAACGAGGGTTGAAGGACGAGCGTAAGCATGCGATGAATTCCGTGAATGACGATGCCGCGGCGGTTCGCCACGGCATTGCCCTATTCTGGTCATTCCGATGTATAAAATAAAGCTAATTTTATTAACGTCAGTTAAGATAAGCTAATGTTAAGCCTCGATCATGGAAACCTCAGGGCTCTCGCCGCGGTGGTGCGCGAAGGCAGTTTTGAACGCGCCGCCGCGATATTGAACGTAACGCCGTCTGCCGTATCGCAGCGCATCAAGGTACTGGAAGAACGCATGGGCCGGTTGTTGGTGCAGCGTACCGTGCCTGCTGTAGCGACACCGGACGGACAAGTGCTGGTGCAGTTGGCCGAACATACTGCTCTGCTCGAGCACGATGCGCTCAATCGACTTGGGCTGGATGAAAGCATGCCGCAAGCAAGCATCGCGGTGGCCGTCAATCATGACAGTCTGGAGACATGGTTCATGCATGCGGCAGAACTGTTCGCAGGCAAGTCGAGCGCCACGCTGGACTTGCAGTCCGAGGACCAGGACCATACGGCGGCCTTGTTGCGCAAGGGCGCTGTGCTGGGAGCGGTGACCACTTTGGCTGACCCGGTTCAGGGATGCCGCATCCACGCGCTGGGCAGTATGCGGTATGCCGCCACTTGCTCGCCCGATTTCCATGAGCGCTATTTTGCCAAGGGTGTCAACGCACGCACGCTGGCCGAGGCGCCGGTCCTGGTTTTCAACAGGAAAGACGCCATGCAGGCGCGTTTTGCAAAAAAGGTAATGGGCGGTGCCGACTGGCATCCGCCGGTATGGTGGCTG
>JAKFDW010000386.1:0-21376 GCA_036675955.1 Orrella sp.
TCGACATGCTGCTGCGCCGTAACGCGAAATCCCGGCTCTTCGATGATCTGCCCGTCCACACGCACCCATCCCCCCTGCACATAATTTTCCGCTTCCCGACGAGAACAGGAAAACTGGTCGGCAAGATATTTACTCAGGCGTATGGATTCGGTCATTGCGAGCCATTGATGGATGCGCCGTGGCGCGCGAAAAAGGCTGGATAGTCCACGGAACATTGTAGACGACCCCCCAAAGAACGGAGGCGGATACCGGCCAACTGGACTGCCGCATTCCGGCCATTGGCCGATGTGCGGCCCGCTGCCCAGCCACTACGATGGCATTCAAAGCGCGACTCAACCGCCTACACAGGAAAAGCCACCATGCCATACTTTACGCAGCCAGGCCTTGCAACCGATCCGGATATCCGCGAGCTTCACAACTTCATGAACGGTGCGCAGCGATTCCTGCACGATTTGCTCACCGATCAATTGCAGCTTGCTCATCCCCGGCCCGCCACCGCCCCGGCCCTTTTCCTGGAACTGCGCCAAGAGGCGCTGACTGTGTACCTGGAATACGTGCACGACCGCTTCGAACAACTGCATTACGAACTCGACCGGGTCGATGAAAGCATATTCGTTGCACATGGGCTGGCCGGTGAATGCCTGCATGAAAAACTGCGCGCACTGGCCGAACTTGAAGTTTCCGCCGGCGACGAAGCAGCCTACTGGCCTCGCATCGGCAAAATGCTGCAGGAACTCGACGCCACTCTGGACACCGTCCTTAATCCCCTGAAAATCGCCGCTCCCCGTGTCGATGGCTTTATTGGCCTTTTCAAAGAATTCCGGGCTCCTGTGCTCAATCTCGTCAACGGATAAAAGCCGCCGCGCCACCCTACTCTACCGGTTCACCCCCAGCATTTGCGATTCCCGACAGAAATGTTCGGAATCGCTTTTTTTCGTCAGCCCGGGTTTTCACCTAGTTCCACCACGACGATATTTCCTTAAACTTTGATCCATATTATGGATAATTATCCGTAATATGGATTTTATTATCCTCACTCGTCCCTCAGACGCGATCCAAGAGTTCACGCAAAAGAAGCAGCCAAGGAGACTATGTTTATCCATCGACGTGTCGTTCTGACATCAATAATTGCCTCGCTAGGACTGAGCGCTTTCCCGGTCTTGGCATCCGCAACCAGCAGTTTTCCCAATCAGCCCATTAATCTCGTCGTCCCTTTCCAGCCGGGCGGCGGCACAGACGCCGTCGCGCGTACCTTTGCCAAGGTGTCCGCCAAATACTTTCCTAAAGGCATGGTCGTTCTGAACAAGGCTGGCGCGGGTGGTGCGGTGGGCTGGAAATATGTGCTGAACCAAAAGGCTGACGGCTACACACTGGCGGTCGTGACCGGCGAGTTCGTCACGCTGCCCTTGCTGGGCTTGTTTGACCGTTCGTACAAAGACTATATTCCGCTCGTTCAGCTGAATGCAGATCCGACGACGCTGGTCGTCCATGCGAGCTCGCCTTACAAGACAATCGAAGATTTCGTGGCTGCGGCCAAAAAAGATCCCACCGGACTCAACGTTGGGACACCCGGCACAGGGGCCGTCTATGACGTTGCACTCAGTGCATTCGAAGTCAAGTCCGGGACGCAAGTAACACACATTCCTTACCCAGGTTCCGGTCCGTCGCTCCTGGCGCTACTGGGCAAACAGGTGGATGCCGTCGCTACAAGTCCCGCCGAAGCCATGGAATACGTTCGCTCGGGTGATATGCGCCTGCTCGTGGTCATGAGCGATCAGAGAGTCGCCGCATTCAACGATGTTCCGACCGCCAAGGAAAAAGGCATAGATGTGTCTTACGGGACTTGGCGCGGCATTGCCGGTCCGAAGAACATGCCGCCTGAGGTAACCGCAGCGTTGAAAACGGCATTCGAACAAATGGCGCAGGAGCCGGAACTCATCAAGGCGATCAAACAACAAAACCTCGGCTACGTATACGCCGACGGCAACGCCTTCGAAGCGAAAATGGCGCTCGAAACACAGGGTTATGCCAAGGTGTTGAAAGATCTCGACATCAAATAACAATACGCTGCCCGCCCTCGCAAGCTCTACAAACCGCTGCCTAAGCGCAGAAAAGGAATTTGAAATGTCGCTGAACGCCCCTACACCTTATCGCTATCCCAATCCCAAAGAGGCTCTACCCGAAATTGTGGTCCCCCACGCCGTCCCGCAGGACGAACGTGTCTGGGTTCCGCAAGCCGACAACGTGTGGTTTCGGCCGCTATGCCTGAATGTTTCACAAGGTTATTGGACCAACCTTCTGCGGGTGCGCAAGTCGGGTGTCCTTAGCTGCCACCGCCATCCGCAAGCTGTGCACGGCTACGTCATTAAAGGCTCCTGGCGTTATCTGGAGCACGACTGGATCGCCACCGAAGGCAGCTATGTGTTTGAACCGCCAGGAGAAACACATACCTTATATGTCCCCGAAGATGTGGAGGAAATGATTACTATGTTCCAGGTCAACGGTGTTATGTATTACGTGGACAGCGAAGGCAATCACACAGGGTTCGAAGATGTCTTCACCAAGCTTGACATGTGCCGTAAGCACTATGAAAGCGTTGGCCTGGGTGCCGATTATGTCGATCAGTTTGTGCGCTGAAATGAACACTAAGCCAATCTACGATTTTTCCGGCTGTACGGCCATCGTGACGGGTGGTGCCAGCGGGATCGGCCAGGATGTTGCGAGGCGCCTGAAAATGGCAGGCGCCACGGTAGTGGTCTGGGACATGAAACCGCCGGGAAACGCCGCCACAGAGCCTGGACAGCACTATCGGAAGGTCGATGTCACGGACTTTGCCCAAGTAGAGTCGGCCTGCCTCGAAGCGGCCCAGTCATTTGGCGGAATCGACCTGCTGGTCAATTGCGCTGGATTCGCCGGTTCTACGTTTCCGCTGCAGGACACCGACCCGCTTGAATGGCAGAAAATTATCAATATCAACCTGATGGGCGTATACAACACCTGTCGCGCGGTAGTTCCCGTGCTCCAACATAGCCGGGCAGGACGTATCGTCAATATTGCATCGTTGGCCGGAAAGGAAGGCACCCCAAACGCCTCGGCCTACAGTTCTGCCAAAGCGGGTGTGCTTGCACTTACTAAGTCGCTGGGTAAAGAACTTGCGCAAAGTCCGGTACGCGTCAATGCAATCGCTCCTGCCGCCATCAATACCGAACTCCTGCAACAGATGTCGCCGGCACATGTCCAGACCATGATAGACAAAAGTCCCATGAAACGACTTGGCGAGTGCGAAGAAGTTTCCGACCTCGCACTATGGTTGCTATCCGAATCATGCTCTTTCAGCACGGGAGCGGTCTTCGATCTTTCCGGCGGCCGAGCCACATACTAACTCGAAGGAACACCAATGAGCTTCAAACCCGACCTCCTGGAAAATAAAACGGCGATCGTTACGGGAGGCACTCAAGGCATAGGCCGCGCGATTGCCGAGCGGCTCGCCAGCCTTGGCGCACGCGTCTACGCCGCAGGACTGCCATCGAACGACAAGCAGCCCTATCAGTCGGACCGCATCACCGAAATCATTCTGGACGTCACCAAAGAGGATGAAATCCGGGACTTCGCCCAGAACGTATCCAGCCTCGACATTCTGGTAAATTGCGCCGGCATCATCTGTCGCGGCGAAGAGTTCAAGCTGTCCGTATTCGAACGCGTCATCGACATCAACCTGGTCGGAACCATGCGGCTGTGCGAGGAAGTTCGCCCATTGCTGGCCCAGTCGGGGGGGTGCATAGTTAACACCGCGTCTATGCTCAGTTTCTTCGGCGGCGGCCTGGTTCCCGCCTATAGCGCCAGCAAAGGCGGTATTGCACAACTCACCAAATCGCTGGCAATAGCCTACGCGCCCGACAGCATCCGGGTAAATGCGATTGCTCCCGGCTGGATCGCTACGCCTCTGACTCAAGCTCTCCAGGACGATAAGGCGCGCGCCCAGCCCATTCTCGACCGCACCCCCTTGAAGCGCTGGGGAACGCCGCATGACGTGGCTCAAGCTGTGGTCTTTTTATGCTCTGAAGCATCAGCCTTTATGACGGGCGTCATTATGCCGGTCGATGGTGGTTATATGGTGACCTGATAGTTGTGGCAGTATCCGGTACGGTCTTTTCAGCGTCCCGCCGTGGCTCTCGGTTATTATTTTGCGCAGACAATGACTCCAAGGCAATGATGAAAGCGAATAGGTCTCCGACACAAAATAGCCACGGCGCAGTTGCCGGCACGGCCTCGTTTTCCAAATTCATGCGGGTATTGGACGCAATCGCAGCGGATGCCCACAAAAGTATCAGCATCAATGATCTGCACAAATCTACAGGCTACCCGAAGCCGACGCTTTATCGGATAGTCGATGCACTCATTTCAGAGCAGCTAATCGTAGCGAAAGATGCGCAGACGTTCGGCCTGGGCCCCAGGCTGATCACCCTCGCCAGCGTCGCCTTGGAGACGTCGGACATACGGCAGCTATGCAGGGAGCAGCTTCAGGTTCTGCGTGACCTTACTCAGGAAACGATACACCTGGCCGTGCGTGTCGGCAACGCAATGACCTATATCGACAAACTGGAAAGCCCCCATGCCGTCAGAATGAATTCACGGCTGGGAAGCCAGGTCACTTTGTATTCGAGCTCGGTGGGCAAGGCCTACATTGCTGCGTTGGACGAAGCTCAGCGAAACAGCCTGGTCCATGCTATTGAATTCATCCGGTTCACCGACTCCACCCTGGCGTCGGCGGAGGCCCTTCTAACAGAAAGCGCGCAGATCCAAGTGCAAGGCTATTCGGAAGACCGTGAAGAAAACGAGAAAGATATCTTTTGCTATGGCTGTGCGATTCGCGACAAAAACGGGCACCCCGTGGCATGCATAAGCATCAGCATCCCCTTGTTCAGGATCAGCGAAGACCGGGAGCGCGCATATATTAGACCGCTGATAGACACCTGCAATGCAATTTCCAAAAAGATGCGCCTGGTCGACTTCAACGCGTGAGCTTTGGCGCCGTGCGCCGCCAGCCAGCTTCTTCCCACAGGCGATCATATTACGTATCATTCCTGGAAATAGCGCAATATATCCCGCAAGGACATGCCATGGACGCCCCTTTACCCGACGAAGCCCTACGCACTCTCGATCCAAATGCCTTGCAGGCCTTCGTGGACGAAAAATGGGACCGCGAAATTGTCCCTGCGCTGACGCATTACATCAGTGTTCCGGCCAAAAGCCCGGCATTCGATCCCGATTGGTCGCGCAACGGCTATATCGATGGCGTGGTGCGCGAAGCGGCACAATGGATAGAGGCGCAAAAGGTGTCGCGCCTGACCCTGGAAGTCGTGCGTCTGCCCGGGCGCACGCCCATTATCTATTTCGATGCGCCCGCCACACGTAGCGACAACGGCGATACCGTATTGATGTACGGCCACCTGGACAAACAACCCGAATTCTCGGGATGGCGTTCCGACCTCGGCCCATGGACGCCGAAGTACGAGGACGGCAAGCTTTACGGGCGCGGCGGCGCCGACGACGGTTACGCCGTCTATGCCTCGCTCACCGCTATCCTGGCGCTGGACAAGCAAGGCGTACCAAGGCCGCGCTGCGTGGGAATCATCGAAACCTGCGAAGAGTCGGGCAGCTACGATTTGCTGCCCTATGTCGATGCCTTGCGGGACCGGCTGGGCAACGTGGCGCTGGTGGTATGCCTGGATTCAGGCGCCGGCAATTACGACCAGTTGTGGATGACCACCTCGCTACGCGGCATGGTCGCGGGCACGCTCGAAGTCCAGGTGCTGGACGAAGGCGTGCACTCCGGCGACGCCAGCGGCGTCGTACCGTCCAGTTTTCGCATTCTGCGCCACCTGCTGGACCGGCTGGAAGACAGCGCCAGCGGGCGCCTGCTGCCGCAAAGCTTTCATTGCGAAATTCCTGCCGACCGCATCGAACAAGTACATGCAACGGCCAAGATCCTGGGCGATGAAGTCTGGCGGCGTTTCCCCTGGAGCTGCGGCGCCGACGGCGGTTTTGTGTTGCCCATGACCACGACTCCGGACCAGGCCTTGCTGAACCGCACCTGGCGACCCACGCTTTCCGTAACCGGCGCCGAAGGCCTGCCTGCGCTGGGCAGCGCGGGCAACGTCTTGCGCCCGCGTACGGCATTCAAGCTTTCACTACGCCTCCCGCCGCTTATCGACGCCGTGGCGGCCGCCCAGGAATTGAAATCGCTGCTGGAAGCCGATGCGCCCTATAACGCCAAAGTGCTTTTCAAGCCCGACCAAGGCCTGGCCACCGGCTGGAACGCGCCGGAATCGGCAACGTGGCTCACCGCTGCATTGGATGCCGCTTCGCAAGCCCACTACGGCGCGCCCTGTGGCTATATCGGCCAAGGGGGCACCATACCGCTGATGAATCTTCTTCAAGCGGGCTTTCCAAAGTCGCAATTCATGGTGTGCGGCGTGCTGGGTCCACAATCAAATGCCCATGGCCCCAACGAATTCCTTCATGTACCCTTCGGCAAGAAGCTGACTGCGGCCGTCGCGCAAACGATTGCTGCGATGCCTGTGCAATAATTGCGCCCGCTCCGGCCGACACCAGATCGGCCGCTCGTACCCGAGGCCATTGCCTTCGCCCTGGTTGCCCAGGTCAGCCCGATGACCGGCCTTTACGCCGCCTTTATCGTCTGCCTGATCACCTCGGTATTTGGCGGCAGGCCCGGCATGATATCCGGCGCAACAGGGGCGCTTGCCGTGGTAATGGTAAGCATCGTGGTAAGCAAGTGGTCGACGAATTTGAAGATCCTCATTACCATATCGCGGATAACAAGTTGGGCTAATCGGCTTAACAAGCCCCTTAATTCGCTCGAGCTCAGGCGATATGAGCAGAGCCGGTTTATTAATATATCGTTATATACCAATCACTCTTGACGATGTTTAACCATTGCCCGGCAATGGTCTCCACCGCAGAGTAATACAATAACAAGCAGATAGGCGCGCATGCGCTTGTCATAGAACCTCGAGAAAGCCGTGGAGAAAGAATTACAGGCGCAGCACACCATTTGGACGATATTGCCCAATGGAAACGTATTGCACAGGTCGGGACTTGAGCTGGAAAGCAAGGGCAACAGCTGGCAAATGACGCATTCGTCAGGTGTCGATTTCGCCGTCTTCACCATGATGGAGCACGGCCTCAGCCCCGACGAAGCCCAGGGACTGGCCGACTTGCTGATCCAGCAGGGTGCCACTTGGGCAAGCGGCGGCGGCCTGCACTAGCCCCCGTGCTGCGCAGCCGACACCGACAGTTCCTCACATATAAAGGCCAGCGCCGTAGTCTGGGGCTGGCGCAATAGCTCAACGCCAATACGGCTTGCCCAGTACGTTTCCGCCCCTCCGCACAGACGCCACTCGCGCAAACGCCGCGTATACAGCTGCAAGTCGTACTCTTCGGTCACGCCTATGGCGCCATGCACTGCATGCGCCATATCGGCAATGAGGCCGGCCGCTTCGCTGCTGCGCGTTTTTCCGACTGCTGCCAGCAAGGGACGTGGATTCCAGCTTGTGCTCTGGCATGCCAACTGGGCGGCCATACGCGACGCCCATGTGCGTTCTGCCATGACACTGATCTGATTCTGGACGGCCTGGAACTTTCCTATGTGCTTGCCAAACTGGCTGCGCTGATTCGCATAGTCCAGCGTCATTGCCAGAACACGGTCCGCGGCACCGGCTATCAGTGCTGCGTAGCTCGCCGCCGCCATTTCATCCAACCGCGCCGCCCCCGATGCCGTGACCGGCAGCTTCATTCCGGCGCCGGGCCATGCTTGCCAGCACAGGGACGCCGACAGGCTGCCATGGCCGCCCGTCCATGCGCCGCTCGCGTCTGCCCTGGGCAATAAGGCAATCTCCCCTCCAAGGTCTGCCAATACCCATGCGGATACACGGCCGAAAGGCAACGCATCGGCTTCGACAATACCCTCGTGCGATCTGACTCCCAGGCCGGCAATGCTGATGGGACCGCTGGGGGCCGGAACGCCGGCAGCGGCAAGCCAGGCGCGGGCCAGCATAGTTTGCGCAAAAGGCAATGGCACGGCGTATCGACCTGCCGACAGAAACATGGGAAATACCTGCGCCAAGGTCAGGCCCGCGCCATCCAGCGACTCGGGCACCAATGCGTCGAGAAATCCCGACTGATCGATTTCGTTCCACATCGCCTCGGGGCTACCGCCATTCTCGATCGCGCGAATCGCCGCCGGCGTCGAGATTTGCGCAAATAATCGCTCAACGGAATCGGAAAACAGCGTATCCATGATTATCCTTATCGTAGTCCAAGGCCGCGGGCAATAATGCCTCTGAGAATTTCGCGGGTTCCACCGCGCAGAGAAAACGACGGCGCCATTTGCTCCAGATAGACCAGGGTTCGGCGCAGATGTGCCGGCACAGGCGTTTGGGGAGACGAACCCAGCATCTCGCCGATAAGCTGGGGAATGGCCTGTTCAATTTCTGTACCGAGATCCTTGACCAGGCTGGCTTCGATCGCGGGGCTTTCGCCGCGCGCCAGCTTGCCGGCCAATGAAATGGACATGGCCCGCAACACCGCCAGCCACGATACAACTTTGCCCAACATCGCTATCGTTTGGCCGTCCTCGGCGCCGCCCTGCCGGCAGTGTTGCAGCCAGCTTTCCAACAACACCATGCTGGAATACAAACGCTCCGGGCCGCTGCGTTCGAACGCCAGCTCGGCGTTGACCTGGGCCCAGCCATTGCCCTCTGTGCCGATCAGAGCCTCACGCGGACACATGACATCTTCGAAGAACACCTCGGAAAAATGCTCGTCGCCGGCCATATCCTTGATGGGCCGTACCGTCACGCCGGGCAGGCTGAGGTCGACAATAATCTGCGAAAGGCCTTTGTACCGGTCGGCCGCATCTCCCGACGTACGCACCAGCGCAATCATGTAATGCGAGTGCTGGGCATTCGTGGTCCAGATCTTGTTGCCGTTCAACAGCCAGCCCTCGGAAACCGCCGTCGCGCGGGTCTTGATGCTGGCCAGGTCCGAGCCCGAGTTCGGTTCGCTCATTCCTATGCAGAAAAATACCTGGGCTTTGCAAATGCGCGGCAAATAGAATTGCTTTTGTGCTTCGGTGCCGTACTTCAGGATTAGCGGCCCGCTCTGGCGGTCCGCAATCCAGTGCGCCGATACAGGCGCACCCGCGCACAACAGTTCTTCCGACATCACGAAACGGGCGAACGGTCCCTTGTCCGCCCCGCCATACTGGCGTGGCAGAGTCATGCCCAGCCAGCCGCGGTCGGCAAGCTGCCGACTGAATCCAGCATCGAACCCCATCCATGAACGAGCCCGGATATCGGGCTCCATGGCGCCGATACTGGCGTTCAGGAACGCCCGTATCTCGTGACGAAATGCCTCGTCTTCGGCGGGGATCTCGGTAAGTTCCAAGGTGTCTATCATGGCGTTTGTGGTGGTCTGCGGTCTAGAACGATACGCAGATACTAGGCGTGGTGATCAATACATGTCTAATACTATTTTCATCAGGGCCGATAACAAATTTATATTGCTGCGCGGGCGGCGCGCGATACTGAGCGGCGCCGCTAATGTTCGTTAACAAAATAATGTTGGATTCCATTCCCATTCATCCCTAAGCTTGCTCTACCCGGCATTGGGCTGCTCGAGTCCGCCTTCACCCAACCATGAGGTACGAATGGATCGAATACTGCATTTTCAACAAGATGAACACGGAATCGTCATCCTGACCATGGATCATGAAGAAACCCGCAATGCCCTGACAGGCAACAAGCTGGTCGACGCCTTCCTGGCCGCCTTCCAGCGTATTGAAGCGGATCCCGCCGTACGCGCGGTCATCATCACCGGAGCCGGCAGGGCATTTTCGTCGGGCGGCAGCATACTCGAAATGGAACGCCAGCTTGAGCCCGAATTCGACAGCGCCGCATTGCGACACGAATACAAGCAAGGCATACAGCGCCTTCCATTGGCCTTGCACAAGCTCGAAGTTCCCACGATCGCAGCTATAAACGGCCCTGCAATCGGCGCGGGGTTCGATCTGGCGTGCATGTGCGATATCCGGATTGCATCCGAAAGGGCCGTTTTGGCCGAGAGCTTCGTCAAACTGGGCATCGTGCCCGGAGACGGTGGCGCCTGGTTCCTTCCTCGTCTTATCGGCATGTCGCGCGCGGCGGAAATGACGCTTACCGGCGATGCGATCGACGCGCAGCAGGCACTGGACTGGGGACTGGTTTCCAAAGTCGTGGCCCCGGACCAGTTGATGGAAGAATGCGCCAGAATGGCTAGACGGATTGCGGCCAATCCCCCCGAAGCGGTCCGCATGAGCAAGCGCCTTCTGCGCGAAGGGCAACACAGCAGGCTGGATACCCTGCTGGAAATGTCTGCCGCCTTTCAAGCCATTGCTCACAAGACCGCAGACCACGCACAGGCCGTTGAAAACTTCATGCAGCAGCGCGCAATAAAGAAAACCACGCACTGACCAGGCAATAGCGCCTTTTACCGTCCTTATTGCTTGGGAATCCTGGCGACCTCGGCTGCGTCGCCCCACCGCTTGATTTCGCTCAACTGAAAGTCGCGCAGCGCCGCCGGTCCATCGGGAAACGCAAACCAGCTGGTTCGGTCGAGAAAGTCCTGCGCCTCTTTTTCCTGGTATATGTCCACCAGATGCCTGGCCAACTTATCGATGACCGGCTGGGGGGTGCCAGCGGGGGCAAAAGCAGCCGTCCAGTTGATCATGTAGTAGTTGTCCAGGCCGGCTTCCTTCAGCGTAGGCACATCGGGCACGGCCGGTACGCGCTTGTCGCCGGTAACAGCCAGCAAGCGCATGGTCTTGCCTTGCACGAACGGCAGCACGGCACCCAGATCGGCAAAAACGAAGTCGACATGCCCGCCGGCCAGATCGGTCAAGGCCGGGGCAGCGCCTTTATACGGAATGTATTCCGCCTTGATCCCTTCCATTGAGAGAAATTGCTCTGTCGCAATGCGATAAGAGGCGCTGCCGCCTCCGTAGTTAAGGCCATTCGGTTTCTTTTTCGCTGCGTTGACCAGATCTTCGACCGTATTGAACGGCGAATCCGCCTTCACAGCCAGCCCCATGGGACCATAAGCAAGCTTGGCGATGGGGGTCAGATCCTTCAGGGGATCATAAGGAAGCTCCTTGAACATCACCACATTGGTCGCCACGGGAGAATTGCTGGCAAGCAGCAAGGTATAGCCATCCGGCGCCGCATTGACGACTGCCTCGACCGCGATAAAACTATTGCCGCCAGGGCGATTGTCCACGACGACCGGCACACCGATTTTCTCTTCAAGCTTCCTGGCCGCATATCGAGCCGTCGTGTCGGTGCCGCTGCCCGGCGGGAAGGAAACAATCATGCGTATGGGTTTGTCTGGATACGCCGCGCCGGCGATCCCGGATATAGCCATGCAGGCGGCGCCTGCGCCGATAAACAATTTTCTTAGCCACGCTGGTCTCATCGCTGCTCCCGGTTGGATTCATCAATTTTATTTTCCAACACCAACTATCGACCTTCCCGCCTATTCCTGTCTAATACAATTTTTTTCTTCACCGATAGTGAAATCATATGGCGGGCATCCGCCTCAGGATGCCACGAGTTCGAGCATTTTGTCGCGCAACCGTCCGACCAGCAGGGATCGCGTGTCGCGATGGGCGACCAGCGACAAGGACAGGCAGCGGCGCGCACCCTCGTCGACCAGATCGATGAAGCGTACATGCTGGGGAGAATAAGACCTTGTCACCGCCGGCACCAGGGCTATGCCCATTCCGCTTGCCACCAGGCTAAGCTGGGTCTGCACCTGAATGGCTTCCTGGCTGACGTGGGGCGTGAACCCTGCCTTATGGCACAGCGATAATGCCTCGCCATGCAGGCCCGGCACCAATGTGGAAGCGTAAAGCACGAAGCCCTCGTTGCGGCATTCTTTCAAGGCCAGCTTTTTACGCGCCGCCAGCGGATGGCCGACAGGCACCGCAAGAATGAGGTCATCGCGCTGGATGACCCAGGCTTCGATGGCATCCTCCTCCGCAATAGGCCCTCGCACCACCGCGGCATCGATTTCATGCGTGCGCACCAGGTTGAGCAGTCCGATCGAGCTGTCTTCGCGCAACTCCACTTTGACATTGGGATGATCGGACCGGAAGGCCGGCACGCACAAAGGCAGCAAGGTGTAGGTTGCCGATCCGACGAAACCCAGCCGCAGCGTGCCCCATTCGCCCAACGCCACCAAACGCGCCGACCGGCAGGCTTGCTCGCTGTAGAACAATGCGGCCTTGGCGTCTTTGATCAAGGCCTGGCCAGCCAGCGTCAAGGTGACGCCTTTGGAGCCACGTTCGAGCAATTGCGCTCCGACTTCGGCCTCCAGTTTCTGTATCGACACCGACAAGGCCGGCTGCGCAACAAACAGCTTTTCGGCTGCCTGGCGATAGCTTCCCTGCTCGGCAACCGCGATGAACTGCTGGAATTGACGGAGTGTTATGCCCATGTGCTTTTATTATCGCTCGATAGATAAACAATATTAGACCGTTATCGGAGCCCAAGAATAGACTCTGCAAGCCATGAATACAAATAAAGCCCCAAACCCTGCGCTGGGCAGCATCCGCGTCCTCGACCTCACTTCTGTCGTGTTCGGCCCCTATGCCTCCCAGGTGCTTGCCGACTACGGAGCCGACGTGATCAAGATCGAAGCGCCGGGCGGGGACTCCACGCGCCATACCGGGCCGGCATTCGAGGCCGGCCTATCGGCGATATTTCTCGGGGTCAACCGGAACAAGCGCAGCCTTGTGCTCGATCTTAAACAGGCCGCCGCACGCGACGCGCTATTGATGCTGGTGGACCAGGCGGACGTCTTCATGCATAGCGTGCGCCCGCAAAAAATGGCGCGCCTGGGTCTCGATCCCGACACCTTGCGCGCACGCAATCCTCGGCTTATCTACGCCGGCCTGCACGGTTTCGGCAGCGGCGGCGCTTACGATGGCCAACCGGCCTACGACGATACGGTGCAAGGCCTGAGCGGCGTTGCCGACGTGGTCGCCCGCCAGACCGGCACTCCCAGATACCTTCCCACAATTGCCGCCGACAAGACCTGCGGGTTGATTGCCGCCCATGCCATCCTGGCTGCCCTATTCCAGCGCGAGCGCACGGGCCATGGGCAATTCGTTGAAGTGCCCATGTTCGAGTCCATGACATCGTATATGCTGGTCGAGCATTTTTACGGCCGCCACCTGGTCGGCGCCGGCGAACCAGCTGGTTACCCTCGTACGTTGACGCCCTGGCGCAAGCCTTACCAGACAGCCGATGGCTATGTGTGCATCATGCCGTATACCGACAGCCACTGGAAGAGCTTCTTCGAAGGCACCGGCAACGAATCGAAAGCCGTCGACCCTCGCTTCTGCAATATCGCTGCGCGCACGCGCCATATCGATTCGCTGTACGAATTATTGAGCCAGATCATGCGCCAGCGCTCCACCGGCGACTGGCTCGAATTCTGTCAGCGCGTGGAGATACCGGCAACACGTATCAACTCACTGGACGACCTGGAGGACGATCCGCACCTGAAAAGCGTGGGATTCTTCGTCGACGTGCCCGACACAGGGCATAAGACGTATCGCTACATCCGCAGCCCGGTACGCATGGAAGGCGGCGACGTTGCGCCGACCATGCCGCCTCGGTTGGGTCAACATACCTGCGAGATCCTGTCAGAAGCCGGATTGTCGGACGAGCAAATTAGCGCCATGCTGGCGAGCGAGGCGGCCATGAGCCGGTCGCCTGTTACTGAACCCGACTCATCAAGAAAGGACACCCATGAGCGACGATAAGGCACTGCCCACGCTGGGCCGTGGATACTATTGGCAGGAACTATCGGTAGGACAGCGTTTCAAGACGTTCCGGCGCACGATCACCGAGACTGACGTGATCAATTTCATCAGTGCGACAGGGATGCTTGAAACCATTTTCATCGATACAACGTTCGAGCATGGCGCGATCAAGGGGCGTCCCGTTCCAGGCGCGCTTACCTACGGCCTGATTGAAGGCCTGATCATGCAAGGCATGGTGCAGGGCACCGGCCTGGCTTTGCTGGAGGTTCACAAAAAAATGCTTGCCCCGGTGGTGGTGGGCGATACGGTATGGGCCGAAATCGAAGTCACTGCCATACGCCCCACTTCCAAGCATAATCGGGCGGTGGTCGCATCGCGCATCGATATCAGGAACCAGGATGGCAAAGGCGTGATCAGCTACACCGCTACGCGGATGCTGGCCGGCAAACCTGATTGATACACATAAAAATTTACAAGCAAGCAAAGGAGACAAGGATGAAGACAAAACGAAGGGCTCTGCTTACCGCCGCGCTGGTGCTTCCTGTGACAATAGCTGCTGCTCATGCCGCGGCCTGGCCAGACCGCCCCATCACCATGATCGTTCCTTTCCCGGCCGGAGGTCCGACCGATCTCGTGGCCCGCGTGATGGCGACGCAGCTTTCACAGCAACTGGGCCAGACTATTGTCGTGGAGAACAAAGGCGGCGCAAACGGAACCATAGGAATGACGGCCGCGGCCAATGCCAAAGCCGATGGCTATACGATGCTGTACAACACCTCGTCGATCGCCCTCGCGCCCAACCTGTATAAAAAGCTGGCCTTCGATCCAGCGACGGACTTTGATGCCATATCGTCAACGGCAGTGATTCCCCTGGTGTTGTTGACCCACCCTTCGGTGCCCGCCGATACGGTCGCGGAATTTATCGAGTACGCCCGCAAGAACCCTGACAAACTCTCCTATGGCTCGGCAGGCGCCGGCAATGTCACGCATTTGGGCGCTTTCCTGTTCAATCAATCCACCGGCATCAAGGCCCAGCATATTCCCTATCGGGGCAGCGCCCCGGCCCTAACCGACCTGGTCGGCGGCCAGGTGCAGTTCATGACGAATACCCTTAACGATTCGCTGCCCTTCATACGAGACAAACGGGTCAAGGCGCTGGTCGTTACCAGCAAAGCACGCAGCGACAAGCTGCCCGATGTGCCCACTGTTGCCGAAGACACCATCGCAGGGTTTGAAATGGGTGCGTGGCAAGGAATCGTCGTTCCTGCCGGCACGCCGCCGGCGATTGTGGAGAAACTCAACGCAGAAGTCCGCAAGGCCTTGAAGTCGGATTCGATACTCAAGCAACTGGCAGCGCAAGGCGCGCAGCCGCTGGGCTCCACGGCCGCGGAATATGCGGCTTATATCCAGAGCGAAACTCAGCGCTGGGGCGAGGTCATAAAGGCCGCCGGCGTCCAGCTGAACTAGCCGATCCGACGCAGCACTACCATCTTGCACCACAACGAGAACAAGGGAGACAGGCAGATGAAAGTAAGACTATTGGCACTCGCGCTGACCGGCGCACTGTTGTCGGGCCATGCCGCAGCCCAGGATGCGGACGTCGTGCGCATCGGCGTATCGAATGACCGCTCTGGCATCTATTCCGACCTGGGCGGCCTGGGCTCGGAAATTTCAACCCGGATGGCCGTTGAGGACTTCGGCGGTTCCGTACTGGGCAAGAAAATCGAAGTCATCGGCGGCGACAGTCAGAATAAAGTCGACGTCGCCTCCACCATGGTGCGCAACTGGTTCGACACCGAAAATCTGGTTGCAGTCGTGGACGGCGGCGCAAGTTCCACGGGGCTGGCCGCCATGCATGTGGCGGCCGAGAAAAAAGGCGTGGCATTGATCAGCGGCGGATTCGCCGGCGATTTCAGCGGCAAGCAATGCTCGCCGATAAGCACGCAATGGGCGCCCGATACTTATGCCCTGGCCAATGCCGTCGTGGGCAACACGGTCGAGGGCGGCGGGAAAAGCTGGTACTTCATCACCACCGATTACGTCTTCGGCAAGACGATGGAGGAAACCGCAAGCCGTTTCGTCACTGAGGCAGGCGGGAAAGTGGCAGGCAGTACGCGCCACCCCCTCGGATCGTCCGATTTCGCCTCGTATCTGCTGCAGGCGCAGTCATCCGGGGCCAAGGTGATCGGCCTGGCCAGCGCTGGCGGCGATCTCATCAACCTCATCAAGCAAGCCCAGGACTTCGGCCTGGCCGGCGGAGACCAAAAGCTGATTACCTTCCTGGTGTTCATCAATGACGTCTTCGGCATGGGGCTGGACTATGCGCAGGGGCTTAGCTTCACCACGCCGTTCTATTGGGATGCAAACGACGATACGCGCGCATGGACCAAGCGCTGGCAAGCGAAAACCGGGTTCGAGCGGGCGCCATCCATGGTGCAGGCGCTTTCCTATGTCTCGACCATGCATTATCTGCAAGCCGTAAAGGCGGCCGGCACCTTCGACAATCTGAAAGTAAACGCCAAGATACGTGAGCTTCCGGTACAGACGAAACTGATCAGCAATGCGCGAGTACGGCCGGAAGACGGCCGCGTCATCATGGACATGTACCAGGTTCAGGTTAAAAAACCGTCCGAGTCCAGTTCGGCAAACGATGTCTATAAAATCCTGGCGACCATTCCGGGTGATAAGCTGTTCGTCCCGCTGGCAGACAGCCAATGCCCGCTGGTCAAAAAATGACAAGAGGAGATCTTCATGAAGTGCTATTGCGTAGTCAATTTTCGCGAACCGTTAATGCAGCAGGACGTTGCCACTCCCGTACCGTCGGGCAAGGAAGTCCTGCTGCAGGTGCGTGCGGCCGGTGTGTGCCATAGCGATATCCATCTATGGGAAGGCGGCTACGATCTGGGCAATGGCCGCACCCTGGCGCTGAAGGATCGCGGCGTGTCCCTGCCGCTGACCATGGGGCACGAAACCGCCGGCACGCTGTTGGCCATGGGCCCCGACGCAAGCGGCGTCGAGCTGGACCGCAACTACCTGGTGTACCCGTGGATAGGCTGCGGGCAATGTCCCGCATGCCAGGACGGCATGGAAAATCACTGCTCCGCGCCCAGGTGCCTCGGCGTCCACCGCAGCGGCGGGTATGCCGACCATATCCTGGTGCCCGACGCCAAGTATCTGATCGACATAGGCGACCTGGACCCCGCCCAGATCGCACCCTATGCATGCTCGGGCCTGACTACCTATTCCGCGCTCAAGAAGATAGGCGCACCCACCTACCAGAAGCATCCCATTATCATCATGGGTGCCGGTGGACTGGGCCTGATGTGCCTCAGCCTCCTTTCGGCGCTCGACGGCGCTGGCGCCATCGTGGTGGACATCGATCCTGCCAAGCGCCAGGCGGCCCTGGATGCAGGCGCCCTGGCTGCGGTCGATGGCGCCGCTCCCGATGCGGCCCAGCAAATCCTAAAAGCACTTCACGGCAAGCCTGCGCAGGCCGTCATCGACCTGGTGGGCGCGCCATCGACGACAGGCCTTGCCTTCGATTGCCTTACCAAAGGAGGCAAGCTGATTCTTATCGGCCTGTTCGGCGGCGCTTCGTCCTGGCCCATTGCCCTGATTCCCATGAAGGCCATGAATATCATTGGCAGCTATGTGGGAAACCTCGCGGAACTGCGGGAGCTTATCGACTTGGTCAAAACCGGGCGAATAGCGCCTATCCCGATAAAACGCTACGCAATGGATGAAGCCGACGCCACCCTGACGGCTTTGCGCCATGGCAAGATAACCGGCCGTGCAGTGCTGACGGCCTGACGGTATCGGTGCTCAGAGCTTAAGCAATATCTCGCTCAGCAAATCGGGATGAGTGATATGCGCCTCGTGCGGGGCGGGAACATCGATCCAGTTCCAGCCCTGCAACGATTGCACCAGTTGGCGTGAGTCTTCCAGCAAATGATGCGACGGCTTGCTGCAATGCAGATACGTCCGCGGCCGGCCATTGCCGATGGGATTGTTCAGGACCAGCGGCGTCATGTAGCTGGCCAATGGATGCGGAGTCATTCGGCGACTGACCCAATCGTATTCGGCTGTCCCCTGCTCCAGGCCCCATACCGGCGGAATATGCGCCAGCACCGGCACGGCCAGGCCGGCGGTGGCCTTCGCGGCCGAAGCAATGCGGGCATCGGCCTCCGCCTTCGGATAATTCGAAAAAGCGGTCTTCCCACTTTCGAGCACTACGGAGTCGAAGTAGACCAGGTGCTCAATGCTTTCCGGAATACGGTCCGCCACGCCGGTAATGGGCACGCCCGCAAAACTATGGCCGACCAGAATCACGTCATCCAGCTCCTCGGACTGAATTACCTGAATCAGGTCATCGATGAATACGTCAATCGTGATATCGTTGCGCAGCAAATGGGCGCGGTCACCCATGCCGGTAAAGCTGGGCGTAAAGACTTGATGGCCGGCATTTCTCAGCCGGCTCGCCACGGCGCGCCAGCACCATCCGCCGTGCCACGACCCGTGTGCCAGAACATAGTTCATAGAGCGTCCTTTTTTGAAACAGGCAGGAGCCAAAACAATGAGCGTACCAGCACGCGCCTCGCTATATATTATTTTTGCCTGCGTTGCGGCATTGATTGCCGGCTGCTCCTCGCTGCCCTCGCTGGAAAACCGGACATACACCACCGCCCTGCCCGTGGAGGAATTCACGCGCACGACCCTGGGGAAAGCGATCTCGCACATGGCAAGCGCCCACCCCGGAAAGTCGGGCATCCATATGCTGTCCGACCCAAGGGAGGCGTTCGCAGTGCGCGCTCTCCTGGCAAAGGCGGCCGAACGCACGCTGGATGTTCAGTACTATATCTGGCACAAGGACCTGACCGGCACGCTCATGTTCGAAGCCTTGCGGTCGGCTGCCGACCGCGGCGTGCGGGTGCGCCTGTTGCTTGACGACAATAATGCATCCGACATCGACGACACGCTTTCAGCCCTGGATTCGCATCCGAACATCGAAGTGCGCCTGTTCAATCCCTTTATTGTCCGATCGCCAAAGTGGCTGGGCTACATCACGGATTTCTCCCGCGCCAATCGCCGCATGCACAACAAGTCCTATACCGCCGACAACCAAATCACCATCATCGGCGGCCGCAATATGGGCGACGAATATTTCGGGGCCACCGACGGCGTGCTGTTCGCCGATCTGGATGTGGCGGCGGTCGGGCCCATCGTCAAGGACGTATCCGACGATTTCGACCGTTACTGGAACAGCCAGTCTTCCTATCCCGTAGAGTTGATACTGCCGCAGGTGAAACCTGAACGCTTGCAAGAATTGAAGGCCGAGGCCTCGATACTCGAGCGCGACCCGCGTGCCGCAGCCTACATCAAGGCCTTGCGAGACTCGGGACTGGTCCGCCAATTGGTCGATGAAACCATTGCCCTGGAATGGGCCACTACGCGCATGGTAAGCGACGACCCACGCAAAGGGCTGGGCCAGGTGCCGCCGCAACAGCTCTTGACGCATGAACTGAGCCAGATTATCGGCGAGCCGAAATCCGACGTGAAGCTGATTTCTCCGTATTTTGTGCCGACCGAGGCAGGCGTACAGGGTTTTACGGCGCTCGCAAAGCGCGGCGTGAAGCTGAAAATACTGACCAACTCGCTCGACGCCACCGATGTCGCCGCGGTTCATGCAGGCTACGCCAAGCGACGCAAGCCGCTGCTGGAGGCGGGCATCGAGCTTTACGAAATGAAGCGCCTGTCCGACGGGCCCAGGGAAAAAGGCACCGGTCCTTTTGGCAGTTCCGGATCCAGCCTTCATGCGAAGACGTTTACCATCGACAGTGCACACGTTTTCGTCGGTTCATTCAACTTCGACCCCAGGTCGGCAAAATTGAATACCGAATTGGGATTCGTTATGGACAGTCCAGCCATGGCCATGCAGATCAACACATCGTTCAATGACAGAGTTTCGAGCATTGCCTACGAAGTCAAGCTGACAGACAACGGAGAGGTGTACTGGATCGAACTCAAAGACGGCGAAAAAATACGCTACGACTCCGAGCCGCACGCCAGCCTGTGGCGGCGCATCGGCGTGGCAGTCTTTTCGGTGCTTCCCATCGACTGGCTGCTCTAGATCGACACGGCGACGCTATGCCTGCCCTCGGCCAGCGGAATCCGGAAACGGCCCTGGGTGCAATCGACACGAATACCGTCGAGCATGGCCCGGGGAGCGCCGTATTCATGGCTGGAGGCATTCTCGACGTGTATATCGTATTGACCTGAGCCGACCGTTACCGTGGCGTCAAATCCAGGCCATGCTTCTGGAATGCACGGCGCAATCACAAGATAGCTCCCCTCGCGGCGAATGCCCAGTATGCCTTCCACGCCAGCGCGATACATCCATGCAGCCGAGCCGGTATACCATGTCCACCCCCCGCGCCCCACATGGGGAGCAACCGAATAAACATCGGCTGCTATCACGTAGGGTTCAACTTTGTAGCGATCGATTTCTTCCGGCGTACGCGCATGGTTGATAGGATTAAGCAGCGCAAACAATTCAGCGGCCTGCTCTCCATTCCCGAGTTTTGCGAACGCCATAATTGCCCACATTGCCGCATGACTGTACTGCCCTCCGTTTTCCCTCAGGCCGGGCGGATAGCCCTTGATATAGCCTGGATCCAGGGGTGTGGCGTCGAAAGGCGGGGTAAACAAAAGCGCGATTCCATCGTCATGGCGGAGAAGGTGGCGTTCCAGTGACTCCATGGCTTGGTCCGCGCGCTGTGGATCGGCGGCGCCCGACAATACCGCCCAGGACTGCGCAATAGAATCTATCCGGCATTCCTGGCTGTCCTTGGAACCCAACCAGCTTCCGTCATCAAAGGTCGCACGGCGGTACCACTGCCCGTCCCAGGCCTCTTGCTCCAAGGCATCTTTCAATACGACAGCATGTGCACGCCAACGCTTTGCGCGTTCGGCGTCTCGATCATCCGCCAACGGCGCGAACAAATCTATCGTCCGCAGCAGTAACCATCCCAGCCACACGCTTTCGCCTTCACCGCCCTCGCCTACCCGGTTCATGCCGTCGTTCCAGTCCCCGGTGCCCATCAGGGGCAAGCCAAGCCGGCCCGTCAACGCCATACATTGGTCCAGTCCGCGCGCGCAGTGCTCATACAAGGAGGCCGACTCATCGGCAGCCATAGGCTGAAAAAAGGCGTCGTGCTCATCGGGCCGTAAAAGCGGTCCCTCCAGGAAAGGCACAGCTTCGTCCAGAATTGTCGCATCGTCTGTGCTGGAGACATAGGTGGCGGTGGCAAAGGCCAGCCACACGCGATCATCGGAAATCCGGGTACGTACTCCTTGTCCCGAATGCGGCAGCCACCAATGCTGGACATCGCCTTCCACGAATTGACGACCGGCGGCGCGTAGAATATGCTCGCGCGTCGCGTCCGGCCTGGCAAACGTAAGCGCCATGCCGTCCTGGAGCTGATCGCGGAAGCC
>JAKFDW010000387.1:0-2286 GCA_036675955.1 Orrella sp.
TCCGTCGCGGCAATCGCGCGGTCGCAAACGATTTCGATGCGATGTTTGTCCAGCGCCAGATAAAGCAGCACACCCGTATTAAGCGGCGTATCCCATACGCGCAAACGCCCGAACACCTCGAGCGCGCGGCAACGGCTATCGGGCTCGTGGGCCGGACTGACGGCTTCGACGGCCACCACCAGTTCGCCCGTGTGATCGAGTTCGCTTTTCTTGATGCGCTCGGCGATTTGCGCAAGGACCTCGGGCGTAAAGTGCTTGCGCCGCAGCCACTGGCCCTCCAGTGTGGACCAGCCGGTCAATTGCTTCCACTTCCCACCATCTTGACTCACGTCCTCTCCTTGGGTTTGAAACTGCCTGCTACCAACTGCCGGAAGCGCCACCGCCGCCGCTGCCGCCGCCTCCTCCGCCAAATCCACCGCCGCCGCCGAAGCCTCCACCGCCACCAAAGCCGCCTCCGGCGCCAAAACCGCCCAGCCCGCCACCCAGGCCCCCGATGACGCCACCGCGGCGCGAGGCACGGGCCGCACTGCCGCGGCCGCCGGCGCCGAACTTGCGGCCTATGCGGCTCAAGATAAAGGCAACCACAGCCGCCGCCAGGCTGATGCCAATACTGCCGAACATGAGAAAGACGAAAATGCCGGCCACCACGGCGGCGAATCCGGCCGGCATGAGCAGGGTCATGAACGCCAGCGGCGCAAGCATGACGACGGGAGAGTCGTCATCGGACGCCGACTCAGTGCTTGCCACGGGAGGCGGAAGCGGCTCGCCGTCCACCAGCTTGACCAGGCTTTCAACGCCAGCAGTCACACCGCCTGCGTAGTCGTCCTGCTTGAATCGGGGTGTGACCTGCTCGCGGATGATGCGCCCCGCCAGCAAGTCGGGCACGGCGCCCTCCAGCCCATAACCGACCTCGATGCGCAAGCGGCGGTCATCCTTTGCCACCACGAAAAGAATGCCGTCATCGACCTTTTCGCGGCCCAGGCGCCACTGATCGAAGACACGCCGCGCATAGCTTTCTATGGTGTCGTCGCCGGTGCTCGGGACCAGCAAGACCGCAATCTGCGCACCTTTGCGCTGCTCCAGGTCGGCCAGCAGCTGCTCCAGATGGTCTTGCGTGTTGGAGTCCAGCGTACCGGTGCTGTCGGTAACGCGGCTTTTGAGGTCTGGAACGGGCGCCGGCGCGGCGTGCGCCCCCAGGCCCAGCGCCGGTATCAACGACACAAGCATCAGCCCCGCCCACAACGCCAGCGACATGACCAAGGCCTTGCCGCGAGATCCCGGCCACGAAAAAACTTCATTCACGCAAACAGCCATGATTCATCCTTGCGCAACAACAATAGAACGACGAGAACTACGGCGTAACTGATTCCGGCACCGAGAACTTCACCTCGGGGTCCTTGATGATCTCGTCCTGCCTGGATACACCGTAGTTTTCTATGGTGTCGTAACCGAAGATCTTGGCAGTGATAAGGGTAGGAAACTGGCGCACGATCAGGTTGTATTCCTGCACGGCTTGCACATATCGCCCCCGCTCGGTCGCAATCCGGTTTTCGGTGCCCTCGAGCTGCGTCATCAGGTCGCGGAACAAGCCGTCGCTTTTGAGTTGCGGGTAATTTTCAGAGACGGCAATGAGGCGAGACAGCGCCGACGACAACTGCCCCTGCGCTTCGTTGAAGCGGGCCATCACCTCGGGGTTCTGGAGATCGGCGGCGCTGATCTGGATGCTGCCCACTTTGGAGCGCGCCTCGGTGACTTGCGTGAGCACGGCGCGTTCATTGACCATGTAGGCATTGACCGAATTGACCAGCTTGGGCACCAGTTCGGCACGGCGTTCATACTGGTTAAGGGTCTGCGACCACGCCGACTTCACCTGTTCATCCAGGCGCTGGATGTCGTTGTAGCCGCAACCGGCAAGCAGCACCGACAAGCACGGCAAAAGAACAAGCAGAAATATACGTTTCATGATCGCAGTCCAAAAAAGGCAACAGCACAAATTACAGCAGTTTGTGCAGACCTTGCCAATATGCCTCAAATAAAGAAACCCTGCGCAAAAATACCGCGCCATGCGCGGGAGGACGCCTTTTACGTTACAATGCTGGATTACGTGTCGCACCAGTCAACACGTGTCTTGCAAGCAATTCTGTTCTTGCCTGAGCTTTTTCGCTCTCAACTTCTTTTATCGTCTGCCTAGATTGGTATCTCTCAACTCGAGCGATAGGCTGTCGCTGGAGTTATTTCTTGAATACCCAAATTACATTTGCCTCCCTAGGGCTGGCAGAACCTCTT
>JAKFDW010000388.1:0-4214 GCA_036675955.1 Orrella sp.
AATCCAGCCAGCGCCGGCTGGATTGCGCCCACGGTTCCGGCATCTCGCTGAGCACCGCCAGGCGCGCTCGCACGTCTTCGCCGCGCTTATGGTCGTGCGTGGCCGTCGCCAGCAAAGAACGCGGCAAGTGCGCGGCGCGATCCAGGTTTCGTTGATGGAATGTCTCCGGCGAGATGCCCAGCACCGACGGGTCCGATCCCACCTCGTTGCGGGAAAGCAAGCGACCGTATCGGTAGAAGGTAGTGTCCTCCAGGGACTTGGCGGCCAGGGGAGGCGTAAGTTGTTGAAAGCGACGGATGACTTCTTCATGAAGGTCATGAATGTCTGTACCCGCCCCTTCGGCGGATGGCAGCGGACTGGCTCCCAGCCACACATCAAGTTCTTCCAGCAGTGCCTGTTCCGCCCCGCTGGCCGGACCAAGCCGGGCGGAAACGTCGCGCAGGGTTTCCGCGAGATATTCCGAGTCCGTTTCGTCGCGTCCGCTCGCCTGCGCATAAGCGCGATATACGGAAAAAGCGACGAGCACTTCATCAAGCACACGGGCAATGGCGTCCGTGGTCCAGTCCCGGGTGTAGACACTGGTCTGAGCCAGGCGGGACAAGGCGCGCAGCAATCCCCTGCGTTCCGCCACGAAATGGCGCTGCAGCATCAGACGCCGTGCGTCATGAACGAGGTCGCGCAACGGGCGCGCATCCTGCGCCACTGCCGCCCAGCATTCATTCAGCAGCGGTTCGCCGGCCGGGTCGTGCAATACCGCTGCCGCCTGATCCATGAAGTCATAGCCGCTGGTGCCGTCCACCTGCCACCGGCTGTCCAGCGTCTCGCCTTCGGCAAGTATCTTCTCTACAACAAGCCAAGGCTCATCCTGATTCAAGCGCCCCGGCCGGGATGCCGCCCTTTCCTGGAGCGCCTGCTGCAGTTGCCGGCAATAAGCAATGGGATCCGCCAGTCCATCGACATGGTCGATGCGCAACCCGTCGATCAGCCCTTGTTCATAAAGACGCAATGGCAAGGCATGCACGGCGTCGAACACCTCCTGCTTCTCAACGCGTACGCCGATCAACTCGCTGATTTCGAAAAAACGGCGCCAGTTGATGCTGTCAGCGGCGCAGCGCCACCAGGCCAGCCGGTAATGCTGGCGCTCCAGCAATTCGTGCAAGCGCTGCTGGCCATGGCTCTGGCTGCTGTCATACAAGGCCAGCACTTCCTGCGGATTTTTATTGCCGGTGGGCAAGGATCCCGGGGCTAGCGGGTAAGGCACGCCATTGACGGCTATGTGATATGCCCCCGATGCAGCATCGAAGGCCAGGCTGATGGCGCCGCTGACCAAGGTGCGTCCATACGACTCGGCAAGGAAAGGGGCCAGCACTTTTCCATGCAGTTCCGTATCGGACGGATGCCAGTCGATATCCAGCCACGACGCATGGGAGCTTTGCTCCCCATGTTTCAGCACGTCCCACCACCAGGCGTTGTCCGGGTGAACTGCCATATGATTGGGCACAATATCGAGCACCAGTCCCATATCGTGCTGCCGCAAACACTCGACCAGCGATGTCAGCGCCCGGGCGCCACCCAATTCGGGATTCACAACAGAGTGATCAATGACATCGTAGCCGTGCATGGAACCCGGCCTGGCTCGTGAAATGGGAGACGTGTAAAGATGGCTGATGCCCAGGCCGGCGTAGTAAGGCACTTGTTCGCGTGCATCGTTCAACGTAAAGCCGGCGTGCAGCTGCAAGCGTGTGGTGGCGCGCAACATAGTCAAGTCTTTCTCCTGGCCTGCTTGATGGCGGCAATACCGCTGGTCACCTCGACGTTGTCGAAGATTTCGTTCACGCCCGCAGGCAAACACTGGGTCCAGTTCGGATGCGGCGATCCGGGGCCGCCGTCGCTGCCGGGCAGATTAGGCTGCTCGGTCAAGCCCAGCAAGTCTTCCATGGAGACAATAACGATCGGCGACGGCGTCTTGCTCACGTAAGAAAGCACCGCGACGCGTGGCGCGTCCGCAGGCAGATGCGCCCCCTTCTTCACGCAGTCCGCGTCCTGCAGCGCCTGCCACAAGGCCATTTTGTCGCGCTGGCGGGTAGCTGCCTCTTGCGGGTCAGGGTCGCCCGATGCACTGTTGCGTGCCCGCCATTCAAGATCGCGTCCCGTCCACCAGCCTCGAATGGTGGGAAGGTCGTGCGTGGTTGGCGTTGCCATGGTCCATGCAGGCCATTGCGCGGGCGGCAGGAAAGCGGCAGCCGCCGTGGAATCCACAAGCGGGGAGTCCATGTTGTCGCCGTCCTTGCTCACTTCCCGCCCGCCCTGTGCATCCGGTTCGCTTGGCGTTGCGGGCGTACGCTCGAACCACAGGACGCTGGTGCCCAGTATTCCTTTGTGCTCGAGCTTGTCGTCAAACCCCTCGGGCACCGTTCCGAGATTTTCGCCGACCACCAGTGCTTTATGGCGCCATGCCTCCAAAACCAGCAAACGCAGCATGTCTTCCATCGGATAGTGCAGATAGACGCCGTCGGCCGGCCCCGCGCCGGGTGGAACCAGCCACATGCGGGCCATGCCGATAATATGGTCTATCCGTATGCCTCCGGCATGCGCGAGCACGGCCCGGAGCGTTTCAATAAACGCGGCGTAGGCGTTCCGACGCAATGCTCTGGGCGAGAAAGCGGTAAGCCCCCAGCTCTGTCCATCAGGCTGGAACAAATCGGGCGGCGCGCCGACCGAGACCCCGGCAAGCATCTCCCCCTGCCGGCTCCAGGCATGGCTGCCGCGCGCGTCGGTGCCTATGGCCAGATCCGCAATCAGCCCGACAGACATTCCCGCATCGCGTGCGCTCCGCTGTGCGAACTGCAGGCCGCGGTGGGCCAGCCATTGCAGAAAAACGTGGAAACTGATTTCCGCTTCATGCTGCTCGGCATAGGCCTTTACGCCCTGGCCCTGCGGATCATGCAGATGTGCGGCCCAGTCCTGCCATCCGCTTGCCGGCCCCAGCTTTGCCAGATGGTGTGCGTGCAAAGCCTCATAGCGGGCATGGCTCTCCAGCGCTTCGCCGCCCTGTTGGCGATATTCCTTCCAAGACCGTACGTGCTCTGCCGGTCCATGCAGACGGAAATCCTCGAACAAGCATCTGAGCAGAGCCATACGCCGGGGCAGTATCCTGGGCCAGTCGAGCAGATCGACATCCGCGGCGCCGTGAGCGCCGGTCTCGCCCATCTGCTGTACCGCGCGCCGGACTGCATCATCGCCCAGCACGATAGAAGGTTGAATATAGGCGGTGTTCAGGAACAGACGGCTGGACGGCGCATAAGGACTATATCGCTGAGGATCCGCACTGAACATGGCGTGTACAGGACTGATCGCAACCGCGTTGGCGCCCAGTTGCGCTGCGCCCCTGGCCAAAGTGGCCAACAGCCCAAAATCCCCTCCTCTTTCCCAGCCGGGCCATATGGGCGCGAGCGACTCGTCCGTTACGCCTTTCAATATGCCGCCGGTGTCCCGCGCGCGCGAAGGGCGCAGGCTGTAGACCTGGGCAGCCACCCCCCATGCGCGGCCGGTCTTCCTGGCGGCCGCGCTCAATGGCAAGGGACATCGTTTCGGGGCGACGGCGACGGTAAGCTGCAAATCCCCGATAATCAATTGGTGGTATCCCGGCTGCTCAATGCCTGGAAGGCTGACGCTGTCCGGCCCGGCATGGGCCGCCCTGCCGATATATTGCTTGCCGCCTTCCAGCATCAATGTATAGACAAGCGAACCCGTATAGTTGAATACAAGTGTTTCGTTGACCGATGTGGTCAACATCATGCCGTGATCCGGGCTGGCCTCATCGCGCAGTTGGGCGAGGCTCCCGGCAATCTGCTGCGGGCCGGAGCAGGCAAGTCCCAAGGTATCAAGCATGTTGCGCAGCACAGACTCATCCACTTCGCGAGTCTGCCCGCGCACATCGCGCCACGAGGGGGCAAGACCGGCCGCTATAGCCAGGCGAAGTAAATTAGAATCGGGGCGGCGCGTGTCCGTCACGGCATTTCCTTGGGACGGGAGGCCGTAATGGCGTCGGGCACCAAGGTGGCCGTCGTGCTGTAAGCGGGAACGCAGTCCGCGGCCAATCCTTTACCCGACGCTTCATTGCTCTCGAAAATGACCGACTCACTCGCGCGCAGCATGCCGGCGGGCAGCGCGAGATCTTCCCCGGAAAGATTGCAATAAAGACTCAAAAGATC
>JAKFDW010000389.1:0-9409 GCA_036675955.1 Orrella sp.
GCCATTGGTGCAAATGATGCGCAAATTGGGCAGTTGCTCCAGGAGATCTTCGGGAATGCGGTAATTGGACCGCGTGACGATGCCCTGGATACCCCCGCGCCGTTGCGGGCTTATGCCGAGTTCCTGCTGTTCGACCAGCTCGAACGTGCTTCGCAAGCGCGCCTCCACGGCGTCCGGGAAGACGCCTATCTTGAGCAATGGAGGAAAGCGCGAGGGACTGGGTATGGTCATTGAGCTTCTGCCGTCAGGCATCAAGGTGGGCCAGCGCATCTGCCTTGTTGATCTGGAAGTCGATGCTGGCCAGGTCGGATTTCAACTGTGCCGCCTGTTCTTGCGTCAGTTCAACCAGGGGCGGGCGCACCACCGACCAACTGGGGTCTTGAGCCTGGGAGGCGATGGCCGATTTCATGGCCGGTATCATCGGCAACTTCTGGAAGACGCCCCGCACCTCGTTCAAGCGGGCCTGCTGGGCATCGGCGTCGGCGTCTTGCCAGGTGGCGCCCAGGTGTGCAATGGCCGCGGGGTTGACGTTGCCGGTCGCGGTGATGCAGCCGGCGCCGCCGTTGCGCAAGGTCTGCAGCAGGAAGGCTTCGCTTCCCGCAAACACGTCGAAGCCGGCGGGCTGGAATTGCTTCAGCATGGCCAGCGTGTTGTCCCAGTTGCCGGAACTGTCTTTAATGCCGGCAATGTTCTCGGGGTAGGACTTCAGCAAGCGCTCGATCAGGTCCAGGCTGATGCCCACCTGAGAAACCGGAGGAATATGGTAGAGATAAATTTTTAACCGGTCGTCGGCGATGGTGTCGATGATGGTTGCGTAGTTGCGGTACAGGCCTTCGTCACTGACGCCTTTATAGTAGAAGGGCGGCAGCATCAGCACGCCGCCGCAGCCGAGTTCCACCGCATGCCGGGTCAGTTCGATGGAGTCGGTGATGGCGCACTGGCCCGTGCCCGGCATCATTTTCTGGGTGGGCAGACCTTCATCGACCAGCAAGTCCAGAAGTTGCCGCTTTTCATTGGTGGACAAGGAATTGGCCTCGGAATTGGTGCCGAACACGGCAAGACCCACGTCCTGCTCTATCAGGGATCGGCAGTGCTTGACGAAACGCGGCCTGGAAACCGAATAATCGGGATTGAAAGGGGTGAGTACGGGCGATAGTACCCCGCGCATCTTCGTGTTGGCCATATGGACTCCGCTACTAGGTATTTAGGTCAGTGAACTGCAAAAGTATTGCCCGGACAAGCTATAAGTTAAAGTGGCTTTCGCTTGTTTCACAAAATAGAATTTTTTGCCTTTAACCCGTACTGGTCAAGCATCATGGACACGAAATACATGCAGAGCTTTGTTGCCGTCGTCGAAGCCGGCTCCTTCGCCGAAGCCGCGCGCCGGCTGGACCTGACGTCCGCGGCCATTGCCGCGCGCATCAAGGCGCTGGAAGAAGACCTGGGGGTTGTGCTGGTGAAGCGTTCCGGCAGGTCGGTAAAGCCTACTGAGAGTGGTGTCAGGATACTTGAAGGAACCCGGGCCGTCATACGCAATATCCGCGACTTGCGGGCCATGGCGGTCGATGGCGGCCAGCCAGGGGAGCTGCGCATGGGCTGCTTTGTATCAGCCTTGACCAATGTCTTGCCGCCGATATTGAAGCAGCTGTATGGCATTTACCCGAACGCGTCCATCTTCGTCACTCCGGGCGCCTCGATCGATCTATGCGCGAAAGTGGCAAACGGCGAACTTGATGCCGCCATCGTCGTGGAGCCGCAGTTTGCCGTCCCCAAGAATTGCGTGTGGCAGGCTTTCATGGAAGAGCCGCTGGTGGTCGTGGCGCCGGCAAGCCTGGGAGGCCAGGATGCCCACCAGTTGCTGGAGACCCAGCCCTTTCTTCGATATGACCGCAGTGTCTATGGCGGGCAGCTGGCCGATCGGTATCTGCGCGATCATAAAATACGCACCCGGCAGCGCCTGGAAATCGACAGCCTGCTGGCCATTGCGTCGCTGGTGCACGAGGGCCTGGGCGTGTCGCTGATACCCGACTGGTCGTCCATGTGGGAGTCGCTGGACATTGTCCGTGTTCCCTTGCCTGGCCGCGCGCCCGTCCGGCGCAATGGCCTGATCTGGAACGCTCAAGGCCATCATGCCAGAATGGCGGCGTCGGTCTATGACGAAGCCAGGGCCTTGTTCGGAACCGGCGCATAGCCCTCAGCCTACGAGCGCGGAACCGGTTCAGGCAGACGGAGGCGCGTCGGGTCGAGCGGCGCGCAGAAAGTCGAAGTCGACACCCTGGTCGGCCTGGGTGACCGTGTCAAGGAACAGCTTCTTGTAGCCACGGTCCGCCGTGGGCGGCGTAATGGGGGCCAGTTCCTTGCGACGCTGCATTTCCTCGTCGGATACCAGCAGTGAAATCTCCCGTTTGCTGACGCTCAGGCGTATGCGGTCGCCATTCTGCACATAAGCCAGCGGGCCGCCTATTGCCGATTCCGGCGTCACGTGCAGGACGATGGTGCCGAAGGCAGTGCCGCTCATGCGGCCATCGGAGATACGGACGATGTCTTTCACGCCTTTGACGGCCAATTTTTTGGGAATAGGAATGTAGCCGGCTTCCGGCATGCCTGGTGCGCCCTTGGGGCCGATATTCTTGAGCACCAGTACGTCGTCGGCGGTAACGTCGAGATCGTCGGAATCGATTCTATTGGCAAGGTCTGCGGCGTTCTCGAAGACGACGGCCCGGCCTTCGTGCTCCATCAGGCCGGGATCGGCCGACGATTGCTTGATGATGGCTCCGCCTGGCGACAGATTCCCTTCCAGTACGGCGATTCCGCCCTGAGGATAAATGGGGTTGTCCATGGTCTTGACCACGTCCTGGCTGAAGCCGGGACCGGCGCGCTCGATTTCTTCTCCCAGCGTGCGGCCGGTCACGGTCAGGGCCTGCAGCTTCAGGCGCGGCTTGAGTTGGCGCAGCAACGTGGCCATGCCGCCCGCCTTGTGGAAGTCTTCCATGTAGTGCTGGCCTGAAGGCTTCAAGTCCAGCAACACCGGTGTGTCTTTGCCCATGCGGTCCAGGACCTTCAGGTCGATGTCCAGGCCCAGCCGCCCCGCAATGGCGGCAAGATGGACGATGCCGTTGGTGGACCCGCCTATGGCCAGCAGGACGCGCATTGCATTCTCGAAGGCATCGGCGGTGAGGATCTTGTCTATGGTGAGGCCGGTGCGTGCCATCTCGACGGCCTGCGCGCCCGTCATTTCGGCGATCCGCATGCGGTCGGCCGTGACGGCCGGCGGACTGGCTCCGCCCGGCACGGTCATGCCCAGGGCTTCGGCGATGCACGCCATGGTGCTCGCGGTGCCCATCACTGAACAGGTGCCCACGCTGGCCACCAGTTGGTTGTTCACATCGGCGATTTCCTGGTCGTCGATTTCTTCTGCCCGGTATTTGCCCCAATAGCGCCGGCAGTCGGTGCAAGCACCGACGCGTTCGGAGCGATGCGAGCCGGTCAGCATGGAGCCGGTAATGAGCTGGATGGCCGGAATGCCTGCCGAGGCGGCGCCCATGAGCTGAGCCGGCACGGTCTTGTCGCAGCCGCCTATCAATACCACCGCATCCATGGGCTGTGCCCGGATCATTTCCTCGGTATCCATCGACATCAGGTTACGCAGGTACATGCTGGTGGGGTAGGCGAAGCTTTCGTGGATGGATATTGTGGGAAAGTCCATGGGCAGGCCGCCCGCCAGCATAATGCCCCGCTTGAGCGCCTCGATCAGTTGCGTCATATTCCCGTGGCAGGGGTTGTAGGCGCTTCCGGTATTGGCGATACCGATGACGGGCCGGTCCAGGGCTTCGTCGGAATAGCCGGCCCCCTTGATGAAGGCCTTTCTCAGGAATAGCGAAAAGCCGTTGTCACCATAGCTGGTCAAGCCTTTGCGCAAGCCGCTCGCTTCGATGTCGGACGATGCCGGGGTCTTCTTGGTCATGAATGAATGCTTCTTTCTCGTTAATTGACAGTTATATTGCCGTCGCGGATGACTTTAGCCCATTGATCGACTTCGGCCGTAAGCCGCGTTTTCGAGGGTTCGATCGCCAAGGGGTCGGCGTAGACGCCTTGCTGCAGCAACTGGTCTTTTACTTCTTTCTTGGACAAGCCTGCCAGCAGCGCCTTGTTGATCTTTTCCAGAATGGGAGCGGGGGTTCCGGCGGGCGCCATCACGCCAAACAGCGAACTGACGTTGAAGCCGGTCAGGCCTTGTTCTTTGGCCGTGGGGACATCGGGCAACATGGATACGCGCTCCGGCGTCAAGACCGCCAAAGGACGCAGCTGGCCGGACTTGATGAAGGAGATGGCCGCCGGCATGGTTTCCGTCATGACTTGTACCTGTCCGCCGACGAGATCGGTCATGGCCGGGCCGCTGCCCCGATAGGCGACATGCACGATGTCGACATCGGCGATCTGCTTGAATAATTCCATGGCCATGCGCTGCGGCGCGCCGGCGCCCGAGGAAGCAAAATTGAGCTTGCCCGGATTTTTCTTGGCATAGTCGACCAGTTCGTTCAATGACTTGACAGGCACCGATGGGTTTACCACTGCCACCAGAGGTACAAAGCCCACCACGCCCGCGGGCGTCAGGTCTTTTTGCAAGTCGTATTGAAGCTTGCCTTTTTGCAGCGTGGCCATCACCGAATGGGAGGTCAGTGCACCCATGAGCAGTGTGTAGCCGTCCGGCTTGGCGCGCGCCACTTCGGCCGCGCCGATGTTGCCGCCCGCGCCGCCACGGTTCTCGATGACGACCTGCTGGCCGATTTCATCGCTAAGGTTCTTGCCCACGATACGGCCGATGACATCGGTCGCGCCGCCGGGGGGGTAGGGGATGATAAGGCGTATGGGCTGGTTGGGGTAGGAGTCGGCGTTCTGGGCTGTTGCGCCCAGCGGTATGGCAAACATCAGTGCGGTCAGCGATGCGCCGAATATGGATCTGGATTGGTGAAACATGGATGTCCCTTTAATGAGTCTTGTGATGTTTCGTGGAAAATGCGTCATCCATGTTCGCAGCCTTGCTGTGCCCAAAGGCAAAATCTTTTTTTAATCAATCTAAAAAATACCTTGTATGCCGCAAGCCTGGCGCCAAGATTACTGGCCCTGCTTCTTGCCTTCCTGTACGGCGCGCTCGAGATCCTCGTCCGACAGCACACGCACATCGGGATCGGCCGTATTGTCGTTGCCGGGGGCGAAATACAGCTTCTCCATATAAGGGGTCGGCTTCTTGCGGCGGTAGTCGGCAAACTCCTTGGCGTAGTATTCCCGGGCCTCCTGTACGCTTTTTTTATCGGTGGCGATGTCATGCATGAGATTCAGCGCCAGGAAATTTGCCTGTTCATCATGGCAGCGTGCCGATACCTCGCCGGTCGTGCGATTGACCACGACGCTGCCGTCGAACCCGGCCAGCAGGCTTACTTTGTCGACCGGGACATGGTAGTCGATGACGGATTCGACCGAATCCATGTGCGGCGCCGGGAAGTTATGGATGTGAACGGTCCGGGAAGCCACGATGCGTTTCCAGGGCCCGGGCCTGTGCCAGGTTACGAGCTCTTCGGTGACATCGTCGGGCTCTCCATATTGATCAACGACCAGTTGCGCCGCCTCTTGGGCGTTTTCAGGCCAATCGGCGATGGAGGGGGATTTGGGTGTCGAAGACATGGCGCTCTCCAGTGTATGTGGACGGAAGTCCCATGCAGCATATTGGATGCCTGATGCCATGGCGGAAAGCGGGCATGCCAGTTGCTGAATGCGGCGTTCAACGCGAACATCCCATCGCGGAAACTGGAAAGCGCGCCATGCCTATTGTCACAATTCCTCTACATTGCGAGGCTGTCTAGCATGGCATGGCTTATGGGCCTGCATGTCGCCGCCCTGGCCATTTGGTGTGCCGGGCTGCTCTATTTGCCCGCCCTGTATAGCGTCCAATCCCGATTGCGCGAACATGCGGAGTTTCACCGCATGCGTGTAATGAGCCGGATGGCGTTCGTGGCCATCGCCTCGCCGGCCGCGGTGATCGCCATCATTTCAGGGACCGCCCTGGTTTACGCGGGTGGCGCCTCTGGCGGCTGGCTTGCCGCCAAGCTTACCGTAGTCGCTTTCATGGCGATATTTCATGCCTATTGCGGACACATGCTGGCGCGCCTGGGGCATGAGTCGCAGGGCCGGCGCAATTATCGTGTGCAGCCGTGGATGGTCATCCCGCCGGTGGTGATGATAAGCCTGGTTTTGTGGCTGGTCCTGGACAAGCCGGTGCTGTTTCTCGACACGTGGAGCGCGCCATGACTATTTGGCGCCTTCCCCTTGCAGCGCGGCGTCAAGAATCCGGCTGGGTGGCGACGCGGTCTTCGAACACCAGCTTGCCGCCCAGCCATCCGGCCAGGGCGACAAGCAAGGCTCCAAGAAAGGACAGGTAGATGCCTATCGGAAAGATCGCCGCCTCGGCGTCGGGCAACCGGCTGAACCAATTGATAAAGCCTACGGCCAGGAGCATGACGGCCATGACGAAGTGGTTCCATGCAGCGGCGCGCTGGCGGATTCCCTCGACCGACAGCAGTTCGATCGTGCCGGCCACCCCGGCAAGCGTGCCCATCAGCGTGCCCACGCCAAGCAGCCATAGCGACACACGCGCCCAGAAGCCGTCGCCCAGAACGACAAAGGCGGCGTCGCTGCCCAGCGCACAGATCAACAGTGCTATGGGAAAAGTCACCAGCATGGGATGCATGGGGTGTCTCGACAGGGCGACGACGGTATGGGTTCCGTCGGGTAAAGGCTGGGCCAGCTTTTCCATGCGATCTCCGTGTGAGGCAGCTGCGGGGCATCAGCAAGAGGCATGCCGTCCGGGGTTGGCTGCGATGGCGATGCTTGCGCCCTTGATGGCGGGGTGTTCGCCGGGGCGCCTGTCGGCTCTGGATGCGGCGGGTCCCGCGGCGCGCGATATTGCGCAGGTATGGAACGTCATGGCCTGGGGGGCTGCCGCCATCCTGGTGTTCATGATCGTGCTGACGGTATACGCGGCCTGCCGGTCGCAGGACAATGGGCGCCGTCCGCCCACGGCCTTGCTGCTGATAGGCGGGGGGCTGGTATTCCCAGGCGTGGTGCTGCTTGCCTTGCTCGGGTACGGCTGGAACGCCGGCGACGAACAGGCGCCTCGCCGCGGTGAAAGCGATGTATACCGCGTGGAGGTCCGGGCGCATCAATGGTGGTGGGAAATTATTTATCCGGAAGCGGACCATGGACCGCGGTATGCCGTCAACCGGATCGACGTACCGGCGGGGCGTCCGGTGTATGTCACGGTTACCTCTGCGGATGTGATCCACAGTTTCTGGGTCCCGCGGCTTGGCGGGAAGATCGATGCCATTCCCGGACGAAGCAACACCATACGCCTTTTGGCCACCGAACCGGGAACGTACGACGGTGTCTGCGCGGAGTTCTGTGGGACAGGACACGCCCGCATGCCGTTGCAAGTGCTGGCCCACGATGAAGCCGGCCTCGCGCAGGTGCTTGCGCGCTTGTCGACCGTGAAGGCGCTGCCATGAAACAGCCATTTTCACCTATCGCCCTGCACCGCGCACTGGACAAGGACTGGCGCTCGCCTAAGGGCTGGCGCAGCATATCGGCGGTCAATCACACGACGGTGGGACTGCGATTCATTGTCGCGGCGCTGGTTTTCTTCCTGATCGGCGGCGTCCTCGCCATGTTGTTGCGCGCCCAATTGGCGACATCGGGCAACGCATTCCTGGACAGCGACGCCTACAACCAGGTCTTCACCATGCACGGGACGGTGATGATGTTTCTGTTCGCCATCCCGATGCTGGAAGGTTTCTCGTTTTACCTGCTGCCCAAAATGCTGGGCGCGCGCGACCTGGCCTACCCCAGACTGGGCGCCTATGCCTGGTGGTGCTATCTTGCAGGCGGCTTGATACTGGTTGCCGCGATGGCGCTGGGGCTGGCGCCCGACAGTGGCTGGTTCATGTACACACCGCTGTCCGGGGCCACGTACCGGCCGGGCATCAATAGCGATATATGGCTGATAGGCGTGACGTTCGCCGAAATTTCAGCCATCTGCGGCGCGGTGGAATTGATTGCAACCATATTGAAATTGCGGGCGCCAGGCATGGGGCTGAACCGCATGCCGATTTTCGCGTGGTATATCCTGGTCACCGCCGGGATGATACTGGTGGGATTTCCGCCGCTGATATTGGGCAGCATCCTGCTGGAAATCGAGCGCGCCTTCGCCTGGCCGTTCTTTGATGTGGCACGCGGGGGCGACCCGCTGCTGTGGCAGCATTTGTTCTGGCTTTTCGGCCATCCTGAGGTCTATATTATTTTCCTGCCGGCGGCCGGCATGGTGTCAACCATGATTCCCGTGTTCGCGCAGCGCCCACTGGCCGGCTATGTGTGGGTGGTGGCCAGCGTGGCCGCGGTTGGATTTCTCAGTTTCGGGCTGTGGGTGCATCATATGTTCACAGTGGGAATCCCGCAGCTCGCCGTGCTGTTTTTTTCGGCAGCCAGCATGCTGGTGGCGGTGCCCACGGCGGTCCAGTTTTTTGCGTGGATCGCAACGCTATGGTCGGGGCGCACGCAGTTTCGGCTGCCCATGCTGTACCTGGCCGGCTTCCTCGTCGTGTTCGTCACCGGCGGGCTGACCGGCGTAATGCTGGCCCTGGTGCCGTTCAACTGGCAGGCCCACGATACCCATTTCGTGGTGGCGCACTTGCACTATGTGCTGACGGGCGGGATGGTCTTCCCGGTATTGGCCGCGGCATGCTACTGGATGCCGCACATCACGGGCAGGATGCCTTCCGGCAAGACGGGAACGACGGCTTTCTGGCTGATTTTTGCCGGATTCAACCTGACTTTTCTTCCCATGCACCTCACTGGCCTGGTCGGCATGCCGCGCAGAATCTATACGTATCCACCGGATGCGGGATGGGATACGCTGAACCTGCTGTCGTCCTTGGGCGCGTTTGTCCAGGCAATGGGCTTCATGGTATTCCTGCTCGACATGTTTCTGCACATGCGCGCAGGGCGCGCCGCGCCGCGCAATCCCTGGAAGTCCGGAACGCTGGAGTGGGCCACGCCCATCCCGCCACCCTCCTACAATTTCGCGAGCCTTCCCGACGTCCAGGGGCGCGATCCCCTCTGGGATAATCCGACGCTGGGCGTGGAGCTCGCCGGGGGCAGGCATTGGCTGGCAACACCGGCTCCAGGCCAGCGGCAGACCATCAGCGTGGATGCGATGACCGGGAAGCCTCGCAGCGTCGTGCAGTTGCCCGGGCCAAGCTGGCTGCCTTTTTATGCGGCCATCGCCACGGCTGTGTTTTTTGTCTGCATCCTGTTCAAGACATACGAGGCGGCGCTCGCCGGAGCCCTGGCGGCGCTGCTT
>JAKFDW010000390.1:0-4880 GCA_036675955.1 Orrella sp.
TGCCGGCATGCTGTTGGCCAACGAGGAAACCTTCGGCCCGGTGGCGCCCTTGATGCGTTTCACCGACGAGGCCGAAGCGCTGGCCCTGGCCAATGCCACGCCCTATGGCTTGGCCGCGTACTTTTTCACCCAGGATCTGCGCCGCTCTTGGCGTTTCGGCGAGGCACTGGAGTTCGGCATGGTCGGCCTCAATACCGGGCTCATCTCCATGGAGGTCGCGCCGTTCGGCGGTATGAAGCAGTCCGGCCTGGGCCGCGAGGGCTCCAAGTACGGCCTGGACGAGTACCTGGAAGTCAAGGCCTTCCATATCGGCGGGCTCTAGGTTTTCGAACCGGCCTGATTGACGCGAATTCGACAAGGTGACGACATGAGCAAGACATTCAAAATCGCCGCTATCGCTGGCGACGGCATCGGCAAGGAAGTGCTGCCCGAGGGGCTGCGGGTGCTGGAGCAGGCGGCACGCAAGTGGGACCTGGACCTGAGCATCGAAGTGCTCGATTGGGCGCACTGCGATTACTACCTCGAACACGGGCAGATGATGCCCGCCGACTGGTTCGAACAGCTGAAAGGCTTCGATGCCATCTACTTCGGCGCCGTGGGCTGGCCGGACAAGGTGCCGGACCATATTTCCCTGTGGGGCTCGCTGCTCAAGTTCCGCCGCGACTTCGATCAGTATGTGAATATCCGCCCGGTGCGCTTGTTCCCCGGCGTGCCCTGCCCCCTGGCCGGACGCGAACCTGGCGATATTGACTTCGTGGTGATCCGCGAAAATACCGAAGGCGAATACTCCTCGGTGGGCGGCAAGATGTTCGAAGGCAGCGAACACGAGTTCGTACTGCAGGAGTCGGTGTTCACCCGCCGAGGCGTGGATCGGATTCTCAAGTACGCCTTCGACCTGGCGCAGACCCGACCGCGCAAGCGTTTGACCGCGGCGACCAAGTCCAACGGCATCTCGATCAGCATGCCTTACTGGGACGAGCGCACCGCGCTGATGGCCGAGCAGTACCCGGAGATCACCTGGGACAAGCAGCATATCGACATTCTCTGTGCGCGCTTCGTGCTGCAGCCGGATCGCTTCGATGTGGTGGTGGCGTCGAACCTGTTCGGCGACATCCTTTCCGATCTGGGCCCGGCCTGCGCCGGCACCATCGGCATCGCGCCTTCGGCCAACCTCGACCCCGAGCGACGCTTCCCGTCGCTGTTCGAACCGGTGCACGGTTCGGCCCCGGATATCTACGGGCGCAACATCGCCAACCCTATCGCCATGATCTGGTCCGGTGCCTTGATGCTGGATTTCCTCGGCAATGGCGATGAGCGCTACCGCGCCGCTCACGACGGGATTCTCAAGGCCATCGAGCAGATCATCGCCCAAGGGCCGATCACGCCCGACCTCGGCGGCCAAGGCTCGACCCAGGATGTCGGCAAGGCGATCGCCGCAGCGCTTTGAGTTGAGCTAACAGCAGGTCGGCTGGGAAGCCCTATCCATTTCTGGTGCGTCACCCTTTAGCCCGTTCACACTGCGGGCTTTTTTTTTTGCGCCTTGATCGGGCATGGGTCTTGATGCTGCCCCGGACTCGAGTCCGCTGGTAGTCGAATTTAGCCGCGTCATTCGAGGGGCTGCGTATGCGTATGTTGTTGGTCGGGCTAATGGCTTGTGCCTTGCACCCCGTGAGCCGGGCGAGCCCGCCTATCGACGTGACCATCCTCTGCGATGCCGGCTACCCGACGTTTCTGCTCAGCTATTGGACGCGGGATCGACCGTCCGGACGAGTGTCGTTGCCCTGGGCGATCAAGGCTCTCACCCAAGATACAGCAAGAGCCGTTGGCCTTCACGACCGCGGCATCCTCGCGGTGGGATACAAAGCGGATTTGAACATCATCGATTATGAGCGAATGAATGTCTATCGGCCCTACATCACAAGCGATCTGCCCGGAGGCGGGAGCCGGCTCGTCGACGATCCCGACGGCTATGTGGCGACGATCGTCAGCGGCAAAACCGTCTATTCTCACGGCAAGCCAACCGGCGAGCTCCCCGGCAAATTGGTTCGCGGGAGGCAGGAAGCCAGGTCAGCGCTGGCACTGCAGGCATCCTAGGCGCTGCGGATCGCCGCCATCCTATTGACCAGGAAGACAAGATCATGAGTTCTGAGGCCCCTGCCCCTGTTCCCGCGCGCCATACCCGCCGCATCGTGACCGGTCACGACAAGGACGGCCATTCCGTCATTGCCGATGATAGCGTCTGCTCTGCCAACGCAGCCGTATATGTGCCGGATTTTTCCATAAATGATGCATGGCGGGTGGATCACCTCCCCTGCGACAACCGCCGCGCGGAGAGCGGACCGGCCGGCTTCGAACTGGAACCGGTGGCCAGCGGGAATGTGTTTCGTATCGTCCATATTCCGCCCGATCGCGAGTATCTGGCGGCCATTGGCAATGCGGGTGATACCGGCGCGGCGGACGAGGTCGGCGCATCCTCTTCGAGCGATGCGATCCCTTCGCCACATCCCGCGATGCATCGAACAAACACGCTGGATTATGTCGTGATTATTTCCGGCGAGATCTATTGCGTCATGGAAAAGGGCGAGACCTTGTTGCGACCGGGCGACGTGCTCATCCAGCGCGGCACGAACCACGCCTGGAGCAACCGAAGCGACCAAATTTGCGTCATGGCGGCCGTTTTGAACGGGGCGCTACCCTATGAGCAGCAGGCTCGATAATTGTCGAGGTCGGGCTTCTCCGCGGCAAGCTGCTCTCCGCGGAGTGGAGGCCCGGCTCTGCCGAGATCATTCGCAAGCCCGCGAAAACCTCGGAGCGCTCATATGGCAAAGCGACTTGATGCTCGACGCCAAACGCCACTCCGCGAGCAGAGCCCTTCTGCACCGACGCAGCGCGACGAGCCTATCGAGCCCGGGATGCGATCGACAGGTGCTTTGCGAAACAGATGGATGCCCGCTCTGCCGGACGGTCGTCGATGCTGACTGTCTTGTTGCTGTTTGCAGCCGGGTTCTGGGCGGGGGCGCAAAACGCTTTGGCCGGCGGAGGGTCTTTCGTCACCTTACCGGCTTTGCTCATCGCGGGTCTCGACGCGAAACTGGCCAATATCGCATCGTGCATCGCTTTATTCCCGGGACAGGTAACCAGCGGGCTTGCCGGTCGCCACATGATCGAAGATGTGCCCGGCCTCAGGTTCCGAACCCTCGCCCTGATCAGCCTCGCCGGTGGTGCGCTGGGCGCAATGTTGCTCCTGATCACATCCGCAGCCGCTTTCGATCGGCTCGTCCCGTGGCTCGTGCTGGCCGCAACCGGGATCTTCGCGTGGGGCAACTTCATGAAACGTCCGCACGGGGAAAAAGCGCATATCGGTCCGGCCGGCACCGCCGTCCTGCAGGGCGCAATCGCGCTTTACGGCGGCTATTTCAGCGGTGGAATGGGTTTTCTCATGATCGCGTTGCTCACAGTCGCCGGGCTCGGCGTTCGCGGTGCAAGCGCAGCAAAGAATGTTCTCGCAGGGCTCATCAATGCCGCAGCGGTTTTGCTCTTCCTCGTCACCACACGCGTCCCGCTGATCGAAGTGTCCGTTCTCGGTGCTGGAGCGATGGCTGGAGGACTTTGGGGGGTGTGGCTCCTTCGGCGCATCAATGATGTTTGGCTGAGGATCGGAATCCTGATCCTTGGTCTGGTCCTGTTCGCCGCCATGTTCGTCCGGGCATATTGAGCGAGCGTTTGGGAGGGGTCCTACAGGGCCTTCAAGACCTTCCGGGCAGCCACTTCAAAACAGGCGGCTCGGCACCCTAAACTGCAAGATTGGAGCAACATGTGACTTACAAGCCCTTCATCGTCGGGATCGGCGGAACCGCTTCGCCATATTCATCGACTGAACAAGCCCTCGCTATTGCCCTCGCCGCGACCGAGCGAGCGGGAGCCACGACGCGTCTGTTTGGCGGCGCCCAACTCGCCATGCTGCCTCTCTATCTGACCAAACCGGTCGCCGAGTCCCCTGAAGCAGAGCAATTGGTCGGCGATCTGCGCCGCGCCGATGGGGTCATCTTGGCCAGTCCGGGATATCATGGTTCGATCAGCGGACTGGTGAAAAATGCAATCGACTTCATCGAAGAACTGTCGCAAGATTCGCGAGTCTATTTGAGCGGCCTGCCAGTGGGGCTCATTGTCACAGCGCATGGCTGGCAGGCCACCGCATCGACACTCAACACATTGCGGTCGATAACGCATGCGCTTCGAGGCTGGCCGACGCCAATGGGCGCGGCCCTCAACGTATCCGGCGGAATGTTCAAGGACGGCAATTGCTCGGACACGAAAACCCTCGAAACTCTCGAGATGGTGGGCGCCGACGTGGTCAATTTCGCAGTCCGTCGCCAAGGAAACTAGTGTCGCTACCTGGAGCGTCCGCAAGGGCAAGGAACGTCCTGGCGCGTAGCGGAGCGGCTATTTCGGGTAGCCAGCCGACAAGATGCGCAATCCGACATTCCGGCGTCCGAATCTTTCAATTTAAAGTCGCCCTCCATCAATCCGCGGGCGCAGGTTCACGCAATCCTGCCCTCCAGGCGGTCACCTTCGAAATCGCCAAAAAAGCTGTTTCAGCATTTTTAGGGGAGTTACCGGTGGGAAAAACCAGCAAAACGCCGCTCATCTCGTGTCACTTGTTGCGAGCAACAAGTGCGATATGTCTCGCTGCCTCAATGCCGGCGTTTGCGCAAGAGGCGCCGGGCAACCCTTCTCCAAGCGCTTCCGGACAGGAATCCGAGATCGTCGTGACGGCGCAGAAGCGCGAACAGCGGTTGCAAGACGTCCCCGCGGCCGTTTCGGTTCTGGACACGAACTCCCTCGCCACTTCGAACCAGTCTCGAATGCGCGATTATTTT
>JAKFDW010000391.1:0-17985 GCA_036675955.1 Orrella sp.
AACCATTTGTGTAACGGTATTGCGTAACAGAACGACATATTGATCAAAAGACTCAACCTGCCCTTGCAGTTTGATCCCGTTAACCAGGTAAATCGATACGGGCACGTGATCCTTGCGCAAAGCATTTAGAAATGGATCTTGTAGTGTTTGCCCTTTGTTGCTCATTGGCTAGGCTCCAATTGTGTTGTTATTTAAAGTAATTTTGGTGAAGGGGTCTACTGTACAGGGTTTTCCCTGAATACGCACTGGTACTCAGGTACTTTCGCGTCAGTTCTACTTCATTCTAATGTGTTTTCAGTATTATTTCGGACAAGGTATTGCATAGACGATCACAGTCGGCTTGAGTTCCGACAGTAATACGCAAAAACTGCTCGATTCGCGCAATGCCAAAATGCCGCACCAGAACGCCTTGTGCCCGCAGGGCGCGGCTCAACGCCGTGCCATCGTGTTCGGGATGGCGGGCGAAAACGAAGTTTGCCGACGATGGTAAAACTTGGAATCCAAGCGTTTGCAGTTGTTGCACGAGGGATTCACGGGCTTCGATGACTGCGAACCGGGTCTCGTTGAAGTATGCCGTGTCCTGCAGGGCGGCAATGGCCCCGGCCTGCGCTATGGTATCCAGCGGATAGGAATTGAAGCTGTCCTTTACGCGCAATAGCCCATCAACAATTTCCTTGGCGGCCATCGCGTAACCAACGCGCAGCCCCGCCAAGGACCGGGACTTCGACAGTGTGTGCACCACGATGATATTGGGGCATTCCGGCAGCAAGGCCACGGCCGTATCTCCGCCGAAATCGACATAGGCCTCGTCGACCACGACCGGCACATCCGGATTGGCGACGGCAATGTCCCGGATATCGGCAAGAGTCAGCGCGACGCCGGTAGGAGCGTTCGGATTGGCAAAGATGATGCCGGCCGGCGTGACCCGATGCGGGCCGGTGTAGTCGGAGACGCGTATGGAAAAATCGTCGGCGAGTGGAATCGTTTGGCACGGAATGTCGTAGAGCTTGCAATACGTACGATAGAAGCTGTAGGTAACGTCCGGCATCAGCAAAGGCCGGTCGCCATGCCGGAACAGGCCATTGAAAATATGCGCCAGCACCTCATCCGATCCATTGCCGGGGAAAACCTGCGCGGCCTCGATGCCATGCAGCGCCGCCACAGCCTGGCGCAAGGCCATGGCGTCATTGTCGGGATATAGGCGCAAGCTGTCGTTCGTTGCCGCCCTGATGGCCTCCAGGGCTCGCGGCGAGGGGCCGAATGGGTGCTCGTTGGTGTTCAGCTTCAGCAGATTGTCGACTTTGGGCTGTTCGCCAGGCGTATACGGCGACAGATTTTGTACGTGGTCACTCCAGAAACGACTCACGATGCCCCCTGTGCATACGGATTATGAGACGACTTGAATTCGATGCGCAAAGGCGTGCCTTCAAGCTTGAACGTAGTGCGGAAACGTGTTTCCAGATAACGGCGATACGAATCGGAGATATTGTCCAGTGCGTTGCCGTGTATGACGATAAGCGGCGGATTCTGGCCGCCCTGATGGGCGTAGCGCATCTTGGGCCTGAAAATGCCTTTGCGCGGTGGCGGCTGCTGCTCGACCGCGGCCTGCAAAATACGGGTGAGCTTGGGTGTAGACAGCTTTGCAAATGCCGCGGCGTGCGCCGCATTGACCGACTTGATCAGGGCATTGACACCGGCGCCGTTGAGGGCCGACATTGTATGCATCTTGGCAAACGACAGGAAACGCAGCTTGCGCTCGAATTCGCGCAATATGGTTTCACGCTGATGCGCGTCCAGGCCGTCCCATTTATTGATACCGACGACCAGCGCCCTTCCCGTCTCCAGCACAAAGCCGGCAATATGGGCATCCTGATCAGAGATCTCGGTTTGCGCATCGAGCATCAACAGCACCACATTGCATGCCTCGATGGCCTGCAATGTCTTGATCACGGAAAATTTTTCCACCGCCTCGAACACCTTCCCACGGCGGCGCAACCCCGCCGTGTCGATAAGCGTATAGGCAACTCCATTACGCTCGAATTCGATCTCAATGGCATCTCGGGTCGTACCCGGCATATCGAAGGCGATGACGCGTTCTTCACCCAGCAGGGTGTTGATCAGCGTGGACTTTCCTACATTGGGCCGCCCGACAATCGCCAGCTTGATGCGATGGTTGACGGGCGCTTCATTTTCTTCATCGGCCTCGTCATCGAGGTCAATGTCGCCTTCGTCGTCGAACGCCGCATTGGCTTCGTCGAGATCGAAAACGGGCGCCTCTGATTCGACGGCTTCTTCCTGGTCGAGAAAGGACAAGGCGAGATCGATGAGGTCGACGACCCCGTCGCCGTGCGAGGCCGATATGGGATGGGGCTCGCCCAGGCCCAATTCGTGGAATTCGGACGCGGCGGAGCCGTAGCGCATGCCTTCGGCCTTGTTCACCGCAAGGAACACGCGTTGGCCGGTTTTGCGCAACAGGCGTGCAATTTCGTGATCGTGGGCATTGACGCCTGCCCGCGCATCGACCAGGAATATGACGACATCGGCTTCAGCAATTGCCTGCTGAGTCTGGCGCGCCATTTCAAGCAGGATGCCGTCCTTGGCAACTGGTTCGAACCCGCCCGTATCCACCGCAATGAATGGATGGCTGCCCACGCGCCCTTCGCCATAGTGACGATCGCGGGTCAGGCCCGAGAAGTCGGCGACCAGGGCCGCGCGGGAACGGGTAATCCGGTTGAACAACGTGGACTTGCCCACGTTGGCGCGGCCCACCAGGGCGACTACCGGTTTGAACTGAACACTATTCAATTGACACCAACCAAAACCAAATTGCCATTACCTGTTTGCACCAGCACACCACGATTGGTGGCCAGCAATGGCGACGTAATGGCGTCGCCACCGACCTGCACCCGACCCAGCAGCTTGCCGTCGGTACGCGAAAGAAAATGCACATATCCTTCGAGGTCGCCGAACGCCACGGCCTGCGGAATAACAGCGGGCGCGGAAAGACGGCGATTGCTCAGTGCATCCTGTTTCCAGACTTCCTGGCCATTAGCCAGCGAGTAGGCATGCACGACGCTGCGCTGATCGGCTGCATAAGCCTGCTGCGCATCGGTGGCCATGCCGGTATTGCTGGAAAAGTTCTGTTCCCACACGGGACGGCCGCCCTGGGACACGTCGAAGCACACCATCTTGCCCTGATAGCTTACACCGCAAAGCAAGGGGCCTTGTATCTGGGGAGTACCGACCACATCGCTGATCCGTTCGAGATCGGTAGCGCCTTGTGAAACCGCTATCGTGCCTTCCCACTGCACGCTGCCATTGCTGGCATTGATGGCCATCAACCTGCCGTTGGGCATGCCGGAAATCAGGAGGCCATCGACGATGATCATTTGCATATTGGTCTTGAGCGCCAGCGCCGGGCCAGGACGCTGGATATTCCAGCGCAGTTCGCCCGTGGCTGCATCAAAGGCCTGAATGCGGTAGTCGCTGCTGCGCACGACGACGACGCCTGCACCGACCGACGGCGGGATATTGACCGCGCTGGAGGCTTTCGTTCGCCACTTTTCGGCGCCCGTGTCGTCAAAAGCGACAACAGTACCGTCGGCGGAAGCAACGGCTGTGATCTGGCCATCCGAACCGACTCCGGCGGTGAGTTCGCTTTTGGCATCGCCACGCCACTGGACGCGGCCCGAGGCGATATCGACTTTAGCAACGGAACCGCTGGGTGTTGCCGCATAAACGGAATCGCCGATCATGACCGGCACAAATCCGTATCCGCCGTCGCTGCCTATGGACACCGACCACGCCACATTGGCGGAGACGCCCGCCGCATATTCGGTCAAAGGCGCGGGATCGTAGCGTGGATTGCGATTGGAAAACAGTGAGCACCCGGCGAGCGCGGCAACACTGACTGCCAGCACGCTGTTACGCAAGACGCGGCGAGTAACGGATAAACTCATAAGTCAGGCTCCACCTAAAGCATCAATTTTCAATCGAACGATTTGCGCCACGGGATCGGACCCAAGCTCTTTCAGAGCGTCTTCCCATGCCGCTTTCGCCTCGGCTTGCTTGCCCTGCGCCAGCAGAATATCGCCGCGGCGATCGGCATACAAACCTTCGAACGCCGCCGGGGCATCGGCAAGCTGGGCCAGGGCCGGCTCATATTGCTTCTGGTCCAGCAGCACGCCGGCCAGCCTTAAGCGCGCCAGCGACACCAATGCAATATCGGTGCTGTTTTTTATCAACCATTCGAGCTGTTCGCGAGCACCGTCGAGGTCGTTACGCTCTTGCAGCGCTTGTGCTGCAACAAGCACTCCGCGCGAGGTATAGCCCGACCCGGAAAAATCGCTGCGCAGAGTGGTGCTGGCAGCCTTGATTCTGGCCACCGCGTCATCGCCTTGTTGCGCGGCCGCACTTTCAAGGGCTTCGAAATAGCCCATTGCCTGCCCTGCCTTATGGCCTTCATACCACTGCCAACCACGCCAGCCCACAATGCCGGCCACGACCACAAAGACCACGACGGCACATAGCGTACCGTACCGTTCCCACCACGCACGCAATGCGTCGAGCTTTTCCTGTTCTTCTAAATCGTATGCCATGCTTAGACCTTTAGTTTCAATTCTGTGACGAGGCGATCGAGCGCGATCGTTTCTTGCTGAGGCTGATCGCGCCCATCTTGGGCCCGCAACCATTTGACGCTTGCTGTTTGCGTGGCAAGTTCGTCGCTGCCTAGAATAACCGCAACCGTGGCGCCACTGGCGTCGGCGCGCTTGAACTGGGCCTTAAAGCCGGCAGGGCCCGCATGGACGATGACGCGCAAGCCGGCATCGCGCAAGGATTCGGCCAATTGGGCGGCAAGGCGCTGCGCATCGGGACTCTGATGGATGAGGTAGACCTGGCATTCGGGCAACGCGGCCTGCTCGCCGGATTGTGCGCAGAGATCGAGCAAGCGCTCGACACCTATGGCAAAGCCGACTGCCGGCGCGGCTTTGCCGCCCAATAGAGCGATCAGTCCATCGTAGCGGCCGCCGCCGCATACCGTGCCCTGCGCACCCAGCCGGTCGGTAACCCATTCGAAAACCGTCAGATTGTAGTAATCGAGACCGCGTACCAGTCGGGTGTTCAGTGTGTACTCGATACCGGCGTCGCGCAGGCGCTCGCAGACTCCTTCGAAATGGCCCAGGGACTCGCTGCCCAGGAAGTCGAAAAGCCGGGGCGCGTTATTGGCCATTTCCTGCATGGCAGGATTCTTGGTGTCGAGTACGCGCAATGGATTGGTATACATGCGTCGCTGCGCCTCGTCATCGAGTACGTCTTTATGCTGCTCCAGATACTCGATCAGTGCGCTGCGATGCGCGGCACGCTCTTCTGCCTGTCCCAGCGAGTTCAACTCGAGCCGGATATCGGCAAGGCCCAGCGTTTTCCACAAACGTGAGAGCATCACAATGAGTTCGGCATCGACATCGGGGCCGGCAAAGCCCAGGGCCTCGACGTCAATTTGATGAAACTGGCGATAGCGCCCGCGCTGCGGCTTTTCGTGGCGGAACACCGGGCCCATGGCGTACACCCGTTGAGGCCGGTCATAAAGAATATTGTGCTCGATCGCGGCGCGCACCATGCCAGCGGTGAACTCGGGCCGCATGGTGAGCTGCTCGTCGTTAAGGGCGTCGGTGAATGTATACATTTCCTTTTCGACGATGTCGGTGACCTCGCCTATGCCCCGCGTAAACAGGCGGGTGTGCTCCAGCACCGGCGTGCGCATGTTGCGGTAGCCGTAGCTGGACAACCAGTCGCGAACCGTGGCTTCCAGCGCCTCCCACTGGGCGCTGGTATCGGGCAATACATCTTTCATGCCGGTCAGGGCACGGACCTTTTGAAACGACTGCGTCATAGAATTTTTATTTTCCGCGGGTCAGACCCGCCCCTTGTAATTGTCCAGATGGCCGGCGCCGTATCGGCGTTCGACGTACTGCTCAACAATAGATTGAAATTCCTGGGCGATGCTATCGCCTTTTAGCGTCACTGTGCGCTGGCCGTCGACAAAGACCGGAGCCGACGGGATTTCACCTGTGCCCGGAAGGCTGATGCCGATATCGGCATGCCGGCTTTCGCCGGGACCGTTCACGACGCAGCCCATGACAGCAACGTTCATGGTTTCGACGCCCGGATAGCGGGTCTTCCAGACCGGCATCTGTTCGCGCAAGTAGGCCTGTATGCTGTCGGCCAGCTCCTGGAATACCGTGCTGCTGGTGCGACCGCAACCCGGGCATGCTACCACCATGGGGGTGAAAGCGCGCAAGCCCATCGTTTGGAGGATTTCCTGCGCGACAACGACCTCGCGTCGCCGATCGCCGCCGGGTTCGGGTGTAAGCGAAATGCGTATGGTATCGCCTACGCCTTGCTGAAGCAGCACCGACAACGCCGCTGTGGAGGCCACAATGCCTTTGCTTCCCATGCCGGCTTCGGTCAGGCCCAGATGCAGGGGATAATCGCAACGCTCGGAGAGATCGCGGTATACCGTTATCAAATCCTGCACATGGCTTACCTTGCACGAAAGCACGATGGCATTGGGCGAAAGGCCAAGTTCTTCAGCGCGCTGTGCATTGGTGATTGCCGACACCACCAGCGCGTCGCGCATCACCGCCTGCGCGTCCCAGGGCTGGGCAAGCGCGCTGTTGCGGTCCATCATGCGGGCCAGGAGTTCGTGATCGAGGCTGCCCCAATTGACGCCTATGCGCACCGGCTTTTCGTAGCGGCAGGCGATTTCTATCATCTGGGCAAAATTGTCGTCGCGCTTTTTTCCGCCCCCCATATTGCCGGGATTGATGCGGTATTTGGACAAGGCCTGCGCACATTCCGGAAACTGCGTCAGCAGCTTATGGCCGTTGTAATGAAAGTCGCCCACCAGCGGAACAGAGATGTTCATGCGATCCAGCTGTTCGCGGATCGCAGCAACCTCGCGCGCGGCTTCCGGAGTGTTCACCGTGATGCGAACGAGCTCGGATCCCGCCATGGCCAATTCCTTGACCTGGATAGCCGTGGCGATCGCATCGGTGGTGTCGGTATTGGTCATGGACTGCACCACTACGGGCGCCCCGCCCCCGATTTGCACCGACTTGCCGCCCCAGCCCACGACGGCTGCCCGTGTGGGCCGCCGTGCGCAGGCGCCGACAGATGACGGATTGCTGCGTGAAATGCTGCCTGGAAGATCGTTCATTTTTTCAGGGATTTAAGCCAGTCGAATATAAGCCATGAATCGGGAATCCAGCCGCGCTCGATCGCGTAGAAGCCGGCGACAAACAATAAAACCAGAATAATGAGAAACCAGCCCCAAGGCCTGTGCACCGGCTCGCCGTGTATCGGCAGATCGGCGGTCCCGAGCGAGCCCACGGGCGGCACGGGCACTGTTTTCGCGGCCGTGACACCGACCTGGTTATCGAGCATGGTAAGCAAGGCATCGACATCTGCCTCGAGGAACCGTGCGTAGTTCTTGACAAAACCTCGTAGTGAAACGCCTGTAGGCAGACGGTCCCATTGCTCGGTTTCCAGCGCCTCGAGCTGGCGGTGGGTGAACTTCAGCCTGGCGGAAACTTCTCCGGGCGACAAGCCTCGTGCTTCGCGCAGACTGCGCAGCGTGGGTCCGACTCCCGTGGGTGCGGGTGGGGCCACGACTTCGAGCCGGGCTTCTTTCAGCAATGGTTGATTCATCCACGCTCCTGTTTGATGGCAATGACTGCTCGGTCGGGCAAGCGCTCGTTGATACGAGTGCGGTCTTTGACGTCGCCTGCCAGTTGTCCGCAGGCGGCGGCGATATCGTCGCCGCGAGTCTTGCGCACGGTTGTTACCAGACCCGCGTCCATGAGACGCTGAGCAAACAAGCGCACGCGGGCGGCGGGTGAGCGCTTGAGCCCGGATTGCGGGAATGGATTGAAGGGTATCAAGTTGAATTTGCAACGCACCTGCTTTGCGATTTCGATCAACTCGCGGGCATGCTGGTCGGTGTCGTTGACGCCGTCGAGCATGATGTATTCGAAAGTGATGAAATCGCGCGGCGCGTGCTCGAGGTAGCGATTGCACGCCGCCAGGAGTTCGGCCAGGGGATGCTTGCGATTAAGCGGTACGAGCTTGTCGCGCAGTGCGTCGTTCGGCGCATGCAGCGATACGGCAAGGGCGACCGGGCAGTCGCGGCCCAGCCTGTCCATCATGGGCACCACGCCGGAAGTCGACACGGTGACACGGCGGCGGGACAGCCCATAGGCATTGTCGTCGATCATGAGCCGCAAAGCGCCCAGGACCTGATCGTAATTGAGCAGGGGTTCGCCCATACCCATCATAACCACGTTGCTGATGACGCGGGCCGGCTCGGGCGCAACCGCGCCCTGCTCGCCGACGCGCGCGCTTGACAGGTCGGCCTGCACGGCACGCTTTGCATACCAGAGCTGGCCGATGATCTCGGCGGTGGTCAGATTGCGATTGAAGCCCTGGTAGCCGGTCGAGCAGAACGGACATGCCACCGTGCATCCGGCCTGACTGGAGATGCACAGCGTACCGCGGTCGTCTTCAGGAATGAAAACCGTCTCGACCGCATTGTTCTTGCCCACGTCGAAGAGCCACTTGCGGGTGCCGTCGGCAGAGCGGTGTTCGGTCGATACGCGTGGCGCATGAATCGAACAGTGCTCTGTGAGCTGCTGACGAAATTCACGCGCCAGATCAGTCATTTGATCGAAGGAATCCACGCCGCGCTGATGTACCCAGCGCTGCAGTTGCTTGGCCCGGAACGGCTTTCCGCCCCACTGGCCGACCAGATCGGTCAGGGCCGCGGTGTCGAGACCGAGAAGATTGATGGATTCAGTAGATGACATAAACGTTGGCGCAGTGAATAAGGTGCAGTCCTTTGGAATCAACGGCTGTGGATGGTGCTTTCGGCGAAGAAGAAAGCGATTTCGGCAGCGGCGGTTTCGGCGGCGTCGGAGCCGTGCACGGCGTTGGCGTCGATACTGTCGGCGAAGTCGGCCCGAATGGTGCCGGCGTCAGCCTTTTTGGGATCGGTCGCGCCCATCAGGTCGCGGTTCTTCTGGATGGCGCTTTCACCTTCCAATACTTGCACGAACACGGGGCCTGACACCATGAAGTCGACCAGGTCCTTGTAGAAAGGACGCTCTTTGTGCACCGCATAGAAGCGTTCCGCGTCTTCGCGCGACAACTGTTGCAGGCGGGCGGCAATGACTTTCAGGTTGGCCTGTTCGAAGCGGGCCACAATTTGACCAATCACGTTCTTGGCGACGGCGTCGGGCTTGATAATGGAAAGGGTACGTTCAATAGCCATATAAGATCCAGAGGATAGGTGAGGATTTTTGGGGTTGCACAACGGTTTTCTTAATAAAAACAATAGCTTTGGCAAAGTTTTTGTTAACCGGGCATTTTAACATGCCTGAGAACAGACGCCGTAGCATAAAATAGCGGTATCCGGCGAACGCTGAAACATTGCATTTTTTCGCCCGCCCTGCGCCTGACACGCGGCCTGGCCTGACGCGGCCCGCATAGCTTCCAGGTTTCATATATAGTCAGACTTTCGCCGCTCTGCGGCTGCCTGCATTTACTTTTTACACCATGACCAACAACATCGCACCGACCGACCCCGAACAACTCTCCAAAAGCTTTGAACCGCAAGAGATAGAAACTCGCTGGTATTCAGAGTGGGAACGTCGAGGCTACTTCAGCGGCGGCCAGCATGTACAGCCTTCCGGTCAACGCAGCAGCCAGCCCTTTGCCGTGCAGTTTCCCCCGCCGAACGTAACGGGCACCCTGCACATGGGACATGCTTTCAACCAGACCATCATGGACGGCCTGGTGCGCTACCACCGCATGCGGGGCGACGACACGGTATTCATCCCCGGCACCGACCATGCCGGTATCGCCACGCAGATCGTGGTCGAGCGCCAGCTCGACGCGCAGAATATTTCCCGCCACGACCTCGGCCGCGACGCTTTCGTCGACAAGGTGTGGCAATGGAAGCAAAAATCGGGCAATGCCATTACCGAGCAATTCAGGCGCTTGGGCTCCTCCTGCGACTGGGAGCGCGAATACTTCACCATGGACGACAACCTGTCGCGCGGTGTCGTGGAAACCTTTGTCCGACTGCATGAACAAGGCCTGATCTATCGCGGCAAACGGCTGGTCAACTGGGATCCGGTGCTGGGCACCGCCGTGTCCGACCTTGAAGTGGTCAGCGTGGAAGAAGACGGCTTCATGTGGGAAATCCGCTACCCGCTGACGACGCCGGTCGGCGATGTCCAGTACCTGGTCGTGGCCACTACGCGGCCCGAGACCATGCTGGGCGACGTCGCGCTCATGGTGCACCCAGAAGATGAACGCTACGCCCACCTTATCGGGGCAATGGTCACGCTTCCGCTGGTTGGACGCCAGATACCGGTCATTGCCGACGACTATGTCGACCGCGAGTTCGGCACCGGCGTGGTCAAGGTAACGCCCGCGCACGACTTCAACGACTATGCCGTCGGCCAACGCCACGGCCTGGACATGGTCAGCGTGCTGACCCTGGACGCCAAAATTGCGGAGACCGCCCCCGCGGCCTATCAAGGCATGGATCGTTTCGACGCCCGCAAGCAAATCGTCCAGGACCTCACGGCACAAGACCTGCTGCAACAGGTGAAGCCCCACAAGTTGATGGTACCGCGCGGCGACCGCACAAATACAGTCATCGAGCCCATGCTGACGGACCAGTGGTTCGTCGCCATGAGCAAAGCAGCGCCGGCCGGCACCTTGAGTCCGGGAAAAAGCATTACCGATGTGGCGCTTGAAGTCGTGGCGGACGGCCGCATCAAGTTCTATCCCGAAAACTGGACCACCACTTACAACCAGTGGCTCGAGAAAATCCAGGACTGGTGCATATCGCGCCAACTGTGGTGGGGCCACCAGATCCCCGCATGGTATGCGGAAGACGGGCAGATCTTCGTCGCCCGCAACGAAGCCGAAGCGCGCCAGCAAGCAGACGCTGCAGGCGTCAGCGGTCCCCTGACCCGCGACGCCGACGTGCTCGACACTTGGTTCTCTTCGGCCCTGGTGCCCTTTACAGATCTCGGCTGGCCGGAAGAAACACCCGACCTCGACCGCTATCTTCCTTCCAGCATCCTGGTTACCGGCTTCGACATCATTTTCTTCTGGGTCGCCCGCATGGTGATGATGAGCATGCACATGACCGGCAAAGTCCCCTTCCAGACCGTTTACGTGCACGGACTCGTGTGCGACATGGAAGGCAAGAAAATGAGCAAGTCAAAAGGCAATACCATCGACCCGGTCGATCTTATCGACGGTATCGGGCTGGAAGACTTGCTTGAGAAACGCAGCAGCGGGCTTATGAATCCCAAGCAGGCCGCCAGCATCAGGAAGAAAACCGCCAAAGACTATCCCAACGGATTCCCGGCTTACGGCACCGATGCCCTGCGCTTCACCATGGCGGCCTACGCCACACTGGGGCGCAACATCAATTTCGACCTGAAGCGCTGCGAGGGCTATCGCAATTTCTGCAATAAGCTGTGGAACGCGACCCGTTTCGTGCTGATGAACACCGAAGGCCACGACCTGGCTGTCCAGCCCGGCGCCGAACAGGCGCCAGGCGAGCTGTCATTTGCCGACCGCTGGATAATCAGCCAGTTGCAGCGCCTGGAAGCGGAAGTTGAACGCGGCTTCGACGATTACCGCTTCGACAATATCGCCAACGCCCTCTACCGCTTTGTCTGGGACGAGTACTGCGACTGGTATGTCGAATTTGCCAAAGTCCAGATTCAGAACGGGACGCCGGAACAGCAATTGGGCACTCGCCGCACATTGATCCGGGTACTGGAAACCGTATTGCGGCTGGCACATCCCATTATTCCCTACATTACCGAAGAGCTCTGGCAGAAAGTGGCCGTCGTGGCCGGCAAGCGCAACGCCCAGGAAGAGACCAGCCTGTGCGTGCAGCCCTACCCGTTCGCCAACAACGCTTTGCTCGATGATAAGGCCGAGGCGCAGGTCGCCGTGCTCAAAGCGCAAGTCGAAGCGGTGCGCGCCTTGCGAGGTGAAATGAACCTGTCGCCGGCACAACGCGTTCCGCTCATAGCACAGGGCGACCGCGATGTCCTGCAAGCCAACAGCATGTACCTTGCCGCGCTGGCCAAGCTCGAGACCGTGGATATCGTGGATCAACTGCCCGATGTGGGCGCGCCGGTCCAGGTGGTCGGCACGACGCAGCTGATGCTGCACGTCGAAATCGATATCGATGCCGAGCGCCTGCGCCTGGGCAAGGAAATCGATCGTCTTCAGAATGAAATCACCAAGGCCAACGGAAAGCTGTCGAACGCAAGCTTTGTAGAGCGCGCTCCCGCGGCGGTGGTCGAACAAGAGAAGTCGCGCGTCGTCCAGTTCGGTGAAACACTGCAGAAGGTGCAGGATCAGTTGGCCAAGCTGGCTTGACGGGTTACCGCTGCGCTGGGCATTTCTAGGCCTGGCCGCCCAATTGATCGAGAAATTTCTCGTCGGCCCTGGACAACAGACCTGCGGCGCGGGCGGCGGCGATCAGGTCGGGGCGGCGCGCCGCGGTAATGGCCAGCGACTGCCGACGGCGCCAGACAGCAATATTCGCATGATGCCCCGATAACAATTCCGCGGGTACCGACTCGCCCCGGTACACCTCGGGCCTGGTGTAGTGCGGGCTGTCCAGCAGGCCGGTCAGCGCGGTATTGAAAGAGTCCTGAAGCGCGGAGTGCGAGTCGTTCAGCGCCCCGGGAAGCAGGCGAACCGCGCTGTCAATAATCGCCAATGCGGCAATCTCACCACCGGACAGCACAAAATCGCCCATCGAAATTTCGTGGGTGACGTTGCGGTCGATGAAGCGCTGGTCTATGCCTTCGTAGCGTCCGCAAATCAGGATGGCCCCGGGGCCACTGGCCAGGTCCTGGGCCATGGCCTGATCAAAGCGCCTGCCTGTAGGGCTCATGAGCACGACCGGAGCGTCCGCCGCCGGTAAAGAACCTGCGGCAGGGGCCAAGGCAGTGCGGCTTGCGCGCGCGGCGGCTACGGCCTGCTCCAGCGGTTCGGCCATCATGACCATGCCGGGACCGCCGCCATACGGGCGATCGTCTACAGTGCGATGGACATCATGGGTGAAATCACGCGGATTCCACAGTTGCAGCGACCACAGGTCTTGCTTGTGGGCGCGCCCGGTCACCCCGAGATCGCGCACCACGGAGAACATGTCGGGAAAAAGGGAAACAACATCGAATCGCATAGCGCCCGCCTTTCTGGTGTAACGCGAATCTTACCGAGACGAAATAATCAGAATTCGACCGGCCAATTGCTTTCGAGTCGTTTGTTGGCAATATCTACGGTGTGGACATGCGCACTGACAAAAGGCACCAGAACATCAATGCTGCGGCCTTTGTCGTTTTGCATCAGGACAAGCTCGCCACCGGGAGCCATCGTGGCGCGAGCCACGCGCAAAAGCGCATGGGCACCGTTATCGACCACGTCGATCACCTTGCCGATAAGCGCCGGCCGGCCTTCGAGTTCGCCGTACAACTGGCAATCGATAAGGTCGACCCAGTAATATTCATCGTCTTCGGCAGACGGGAAATCGGCGCGAGGCACCCATACCGTATGCCCTTTCATGGCCTCGGCATGATCCCGGTCGGCGACGGCACTTAGCTCGGCGACGACCGTGGACCCTTGAGGCCGGCACGCGATAACGTCCGCGGCAAACGCAGACGGCAAAGCGCCCGTGCTTCCTGCCGGAACGGGCGCTTTCAACCACCAGGTTTTTGCCGCAAGCAAAACCTGTGCATTCGCGGAATGAGGCTGGATCTTGACCCAGCCACGCACTCCATAAGCCGAGACAATACGCCCGAGCTCTACCAGATCCGCAGGAGCTCCGACGCGAGAGGAATCAGCCTTGACCACTAGGAATGCTTCGAAGCACTGCTATCAGGCAGCGGCTTTGGCCGAGAAATCTTTAACCAGACGAGCAACGGCAGGCGACAATTGTGCGCCCTTTTCGGTCCAGTACTGAACGCGGTCCAAGGCAAGACGCAGGTTTTCCTGGCCTTCGTTGGCTACAGGGTTGTAGAAGCCCACACGCTCAATGAAGCGGCCATCGCGACGATTACGCGAGTCGGCTGCTACAACGTTGTAAAACGGACGCTTCTTCGAGCCGCCACGGGCTAGACGAATCACAACCATTGGTAATCCTTAAAATATACTGTGAAAAACAAAAGATTCTAGCACTTTTCAGCCTGCTTTCGCAAACTCAAGGCGTATAGAAACACTGGTGAAGACCAAAAAACGACAGGAAGAACAATCATTTAGCGCCGGCGCAGAAAATGTGTGGTGCACGTTTCCGATTCGACCTGGGCTTCGAGCGCATTGCCGGTTTGTTTGGCAAACGCCTGGAAGTCGCGCAACGCATGTGTATCGGTGGTAATAACCTTGAGCAACTGTCCGCTTTGCAATTGAGCCAGTGCCTTCTTGGCGCGCAGGATGGGCAAGGGACATTTCAATCCCGAGGCATCCACCTCCATGTCGGCATCCGGCCAATTATGAGTGTCGGTCATGTCTTCAAGCCAATCCCATGCGTTCGCGCACCCATGCGTCGGCACCGGCTATTGCACCGGCAAGCGCGGCGACATCGGTGCCGCCGCCCATGGCCATGTCCGGGCGTCCGCCGCCCTTGCCGCCCACCTGCGAGGCCACGAGACCAACGAGGTCGCCGGCCTTGACCTTGCCGGTAAGGTCGGCGGTAACGCCGGCAACAAGGCTGATCTTGCCGTCAGCCACAGTGGCCAGCAGCACCACGGCCGACTTCAGGCGGTCTTTGAGCTGATCGACCATGCCGCGCAAGGCCTTGGCTTCGACACCCGACAGGCCGGCAACCAGCAACTTGGACTCGCCATTCAGGTCGACGGCCTGACTGGCGAGATCGTTGCCCGCGGCGGCGGCCTGCTTGCTGCGCAGCTGGTCGAGATCGCGCTCCAGGCCTTTGATCTGGCCCTGCAGCAGCACGATGCGGTCTGCGAGTTCAGCAGGCTGGGTCTTGAGCAAGCCGGCCGCACGCAACAGGGTGTCGTTGGTTTGCTGGACCCATTTGACCGCGTTGTCGCCAGTAATGGCTTCCACGCGACGCACGCCAGCGGCGACGCCGCCCTCGGAGAGTATCTTGAACAGGCCAATGTCGCCCGTGCGCGCGACGTGGGTGCCCCCGCACAATTCGCGTGAAGAACCGATATCCAGCACGCGCACGACATCGCCGTATTTTTCGCCGAACAGCGCCATGGCGCCGCCCTGCACTGCCTCGTCGTAGGGCAGCAATTGCGCATTGGTGGCATGGTTGTCCAGCACTTCCGCATTGACGATCTGTTCGACTTCGGCAATTTGATCGGCCGTCATCGGAGCGTCGTGTGCAAAATCGAACCGCGTCTTGTCGGCATCGACCAGCGAGCCGCGTTGCTGGACATGGGCGCCCAGAACCTGGCGCAAAGCCTTGTGCATCAGGTGCGTAGCCGAATGGTTGCGCATCGTGCGCGCACGCTGAATGGCATCCACCTGCGCATCGACTGTGTCGCCCACGGTAAGCGTGCCTTCGAGCAGCTTGCCGTGATGGCCGAAGACGCCATTCTGGATTTTCTGGGTGTCGGCGACCTGGAATCGCGATCCGCTGCCCTGTAGCAGCCCGGCGTCGCCCGCCTGGCCGCCGGACTCGGCGTAGAACGGCGTGGCGTCAAGCACCACGATCGCGTCCTGGCCCGCCGCCAGTGTATCGACAGATGTTCCGTCGACATACAAGGCAGTGATCTTGCCCTGGCTTGCCAGGCTTTCGTATCCTTCGAAACGAGTTTCCGACCCGCTATAGGAGAGACCTTCCACCGCCTTGAACTTGCCTGCGGCACGCGCCTGGGTGCGCTGACGGTTCATGGCGACTTCGAAACCTTCGTGGTCGACGTTCACATTGCGCTCGCGGCAGATATCTGCTGTGAGGTCTACCGGGAAGCCGTAAGTATCGTAGAGCGTGAACAGCGTTTGACCATCGAGCACGCCATGCTCGGCAATGCCCGCCAGGGCGGAATCGAGGATTTTCATGCCGTTTTCCAGCGTTTCGCTGAACCGCTCTTCTTCCTGCTTTATCACCTGCTCGACACGCGACTGCTGTGCGGCGAGTTCGGGATAGGCGGCGCCCATTTCGGCAACCAGGTCGCCCACCAGGCGATAGAAGAACGTTCCGGACTGCCCCAGCTTGTGCCCGTGCCGCAAGGCGCGGCGCACAATGCGGCGCAATACATAGCCACGGCCTTCATTGCTGGGAATAACGCCGTCGACAATAAGAAAACTGCAGGCACGAATATGGTCGGCAATGACTTTGAGCGAGTTGCTGTCGAGATCGCTTGCCCCGGTTTCGCGCGCCGCTGCCTTGATGAGCGACTGAAACAGATCGATTTCGTAGTTGGAATGCACGTGCTGCAAAACTGCGGCAATGCGCTCGAGACCCATGCCGGTATCCACACAGGGCTTGGGCAGTTGCGGCATATTGCCCGCGGCATCGCGCTCGAACTGCATGAAGACGAGGTTCCAGATCTCGATGTAGCGGTCGCCGTCTTCTTCGGGCGACCCCGGAGGCCCGCCCCAGATTTCGGGGCCGTGATCATAGAAAATTTCCGAACACGGACCGCAAGGCCCGGTGTCGGCCATTTGCCAGAAGTTGTCCGAAGCATAACGGGCGCCCTTGTTGTCGCCTATGCGTATGATGCGTTCGGTCGGGACACCGATTTCCTTTGCCCAAATATCGTAGGCTTCGTCGTCTTCGTGATAGACGGTGACCCATAGCTTTTCGGCAGGCAGTTTGTAGACCGAAGTAAGCAATTCCCACGCTTGCTGAATCGCTTCGCGCTTGAAGTAGTCGCCGAAGCTGAAGTTGCCCAGCATTTCGAAGAAGGTGTGATGCCTGGCCGTGTAGCCCACGTTCTCAAGATCGTTGTGCTTGCCGCCCGCGCGCACGCAGCGCTGAGAAGACGTGGCGCGGCTGTAGGGACGAGTGTCTTTCCCGGTGAATACGTCCTTGAATTGCACCATGCCGGCATTAGTGAACAATAAAGTGGGATCATTGCCCGGCACCAACGAGGACGACGGCACGACCTGGTGCCCTTTCGACTCGAAGAAAGACAGGAACTTCTGGCGTATTTCGGAGGTTTTCATTGCAGAAAAACACTAATTGATAAGTAACCCTTGATTATAGGGGTTGTTTTACGAAAAACACTAAGCAGGAATGAAGGCAAGCAGCTGGGCCACCGCGGAGATGGCAATGGCCGCCGGCAGTTTGCCGGGGGTGGCTACCACGCCGATCGGACACTGAACGCGTTGAACCAGCTCTTCGGGAAAGCGTAGCCGCAGGCGCGACGCGAACCGGGCCCCTTTGCTTCGGGATCCGATCAGCCCCAGAAACCGGAAAGACCTATGTTGTAAAACCGCTTCAATTATCTGAAGATCCAGTGCGTGGCTATGCGTAAGCACCAACCAGCACGCCTCATCCGGCAGATCGGGGACGTCGTCCGCATCACCCTGCAGGACGCGCACGTTGCCGGGCACGCTGGCAGGCCAGCAGTCCGGCCGCGGGTCCAGCCAGATCACCCGCAGCGGCAGACCGCCCAGCAGTTGCACAATGGCCTGACCGACATGACCGGCGCCGCAAACCACCACATTCAGTGCCGGCACTGTCCATAAATCCACCCACCGGTTGGTGGCTGGGTCCCAGCCGCCCGCCGTGCCGGCGCACTGTCCCCGGTCAAGGACTTCAAGATGAGGCGGCAGGTCGTCGGCCATGGACAGGGATCGCCGCAGGCCATGGCCATTTTCCAGGGCCGCCAGCAAAGTCCGGCCCCACGCCAGATCATCATGCGTCAAGCGCTCGAAGGCCAGCCAGGTCACGCCGCCGCAACATTGCCC
>JAKFDW010000392.1:0-17974 GCA_036675955.1 Orrella sp.
GGCGTATTGCACGCCCTGGGCTACGACCACATCGAAGCCGACGATGCCGCCGACATGGAAGCGCTGGAAACGGACATTCTTGGCAAGATGGGCATATCCGACCCCTACCGGCCATAAGGCCTTACGCCTCGATCCACAATTTCGGTTATGCTAAACCTCCGTATAACCAGTCCCCTGGACAATGTCAGAACCTAGCTCACCCGACGCCGAACCTCGACCGGCTAAAACATCATCAAAATCCCTGTTTGGACGTCTCACCGCGTTCATGAGGCCTTCCGAGCCCGAAGACCGCGACGATATCAAGACTTTGCTTGAAGCGGCGCATGACCGGCAAGTACTCGACGGCGAATCCTACGCCATGATTTCCGGCGCTCTTGAAGTCGCCAACCAGACGGTTGCCGATATCATGGTCCCCCGCTCGAAAATGGACATGCTGGACGTCAGCAAGCCGCTGGCGGAAGTGCTTCCCGACATCATCGAAACCGGACACTCCCGCTTCCCCGTCTATGAAGACGACCGCGACAACATCGTGGGCATCCTCCTGGCCAAAGACCTGCTGCTGTCCATCACCAATCCGGCCATCGACCTGCGCCCTCTGGTGCGCCCCGCGGTATTCGTACCGGAAACCAAACGGCTCAATGTCTTGCTGCACGATTTCCGCAGCAGCCGCAATCACCTGGCCATCGTGGTGGACGAACACGGCGGCACGTCCGGCCTGGTCACCATGGAAGATGTGCTGGAACAAATTGTCGGCGAGATCGAAGACGAGTACGACGAGGATGCCGAGAAAACCATATTCCAGACGGGCACCAACAGCTGGCGCGCCATGGGCATCACCGAGATATCAGTCTTCAACCGCAGCTTCAACACCGATCTGCCGCACGATGACTATGACACGCTGGGAGGTTGGCTGGCGGCCGAACTCGGGCGCATACCGAGGCGGGGCGACAGTATCAGCCACCAGGGCCTGAACATCACCGTCGTGGGCGCCGATGCCAAGCGGGCCTTGTGGCTGCATATCCAGCTCGACAACCCCGACCCCATCGCGCCGACCAACGCCAACGAGTAAACACTTGAATTTTCTACAACGTTACGGCCGGCAGTATGCCGTGCTGCTGCTTCTTGGCGCCGTTCATGCCCTGTCGTTCGCGCCCGGTCCCTTGCCAGCCTGGTCGCTGCCCTTCGTACAGATATTCAGCCTGGCCTTCCTGGCGTATCGCGTGTTCAGGTCGGCCACGCCATGGCAGGCGGCCGCCTGCGGATTCACATTCGGCCTGGCGCACTTCGCCCTGGGCTTCTACTGGCTGTATATCAGCATGCACGACTATGGCGGCATGGCGGCCGGCATGGCTGGCGCCGCCGTATTGCTGCTTGCGGCGTTCAAGGCGCTATTTGTGGCGGCTGCCGTAGGCCTGGCGCGCTGGCTCTCCGGCCGGCATCTGCATGCCGCTTCGCACTACGGATGGCAATTGCTGATCGCCGCCCTGTGGGCATCGACCTGGACACTCGCGGAATGGCTGCGCGGCACGCTGTTTACGGGCTTTCCGTGGCTTAACGTAGGATATGCCCACGTCGAAGGCGTACTGGCCGGCTGGGCGCCCATATTCGGCGTCTACGGGCTTGCATGGTTTGCCGCCTTTGCGGCGGGGGCCATTGCCTTGCTGGCCTGCGCCAAGGACACCGGCAACGACGCCCGCGCCGCCATCGGCGTAGGCTGTGCGATCGTCGCGGGATTGCTGGGTATCGCCCTGGGCCATATCGGGTGGTCGCATCCGCATGGAACGCCCATCATGGTGCGCCTGGTGCAGGGCGGAGTTCCGCAGTCCGAAAAGTTCGATCCCCAGCTCATCCAGCGCGGCCTCGATACGTATATGCAGTTGGCAAACCTTCCTCCCAAGGAAGCCGATGCGGCGCCACACTTGATCGTGCTTCCCGAAACGGTCGTGCCGCTGTTTCAGGACAGGGTGGCGCCCAGCCTGTGGCAGCAATGGCTGGACATTGCCCGAGAACGCAATGCACAGATATTGATGGGGGCGCCGCTACACGATCAGCACGACGGCCAGGACCGCTACACGAACAGCGCCATCAGTTTCAATGCCCAGACTCCACTTGCAGCTCTGACTGCCGGCAATCCGGACATGCGCTATGACAAGAGCCACCTCGTGCCCTTTGGCGAGTTCGTACCGCCGGGCTTTCGCTGGTTCGTCGACACCATGCAGATTCCCCTGGGCGACTTCAACCGCGGCCCGGTCCGGCAAGCACTGTTCCCCATCGAAGGGCAAATGATTTCGCCCGACATCTGCTACGAAGACGTCTTCGGAGAAGAAATTATCCAGACGGTGCGCAATAGCGACCACCTGGGCCCCGGCGCCACGATTCTGGTCAATATGAGCAATCTGGGCTGGTTCGGGGACTCCTGGGCCTTGCGCCAGCACCTGCAGATATCGCGGATGCGCGCCATGGAGACGGCACGTCCGATGCTGCGTGCCACGAACACCGGCATGACGGCGGCGATCGATTCCAACGGCGCAGTGCGGGCCGCGCTCCTTCCCATGAGCCCGGGCGTGCTGGACGTTGAAGTCCAGGGCATGTCCGGCTTTACCCCTTACGTGCGCTGGGGCAACATGCCCATTCTGGCGTGGGTCGGGCTCATTCTGCTGCTGGGTTTTTTACTGCGCCGGCGTGCCTACTCCGACGAGGCGAGAAATGCGGAAAACTCATCGGCCTCCAGGGGGATCGAGAACAAATAGCCTTGGGCGTAGTCGCAACCGGCCCGCAGCAGCAGGTCGCGCTGCGCCTGCGTTTCGACCCCTTCGGCGATGACTTTGAGGCCCAGCCTGTGGGCCATCACGATAATGGCTTCGCACAAGGCCATGTCGTCAGTTTCGACCCCCAGGTTGCTCACAAAGGACTGGTCGATTTTTATGTAATCGATGTCGAATTTCTTTAAATAAGAAAGCGAGGAATAGCCCGTTCCGAAATCGTCCAGGGCCACTTGTATGCCGGCGTCGCGGAATGCCAACAGCTTGTTTCGGACGTCGGCATTGGCATCCATCAGCAATCTTTCGGTGATCTCAACAACGACACTCTGGCCGGGAAGGTCCAGTTGCCGCAGATGCGCCAGCCATTTGTCATGATCCAGGCCCTCGGCCATGAACTGGACCGGCGATACATTCACGCTGATCTGAAAATCCCGGTGATGCGCCGCCCGCCACAATACCGATTGCCGCGTGGCTTCACGGAATATCCAATCGCCTATGCTTACGATAATGCCGGCGTCTTCGGCAACCGGGATGAATGACGCGGGACTGATCATGCCCATGCCCGGGTGCGACCAGCGTATGAGGGCCTCCGCCTTGTGCACTCTTCCGGTCGCCAGTTCGACTATGGGCTGGTAGTACAGCACGAACTGCTGTTGATCGCGCGCGACAATCAGGTCGCGTAGCATTTGCCGCCGGTCGTGTGCATCCTGCTGCATGGCGGGCGTGAAATAGCAATATTGATTGCGGCCGTTGCCTTTGGCGGCGTACATGGCCAGGTCGGCGTTCTTTAACAACACCTGTGCATCGTCGCCATCCCGGGGAAAGAAGGTGACGCCCATGCTGGTGGAGATGGATGCCGCTTCATCACCCAGTTCGTACGGCTGCGCCAATTCATGCAGAACCTGCTGGCATATGCCACCCACCGCCTCCGTATTCGTGACTCCACTCAATATTATGGTGAATTCGTCACCGCCCAGGCGGGCGACTGTGTCGGTGGACCGTATGCAGGCGCTCAAGCGCCGCGCCACTTGCTTCAGGAGCTCGTCGCCCATGCTATGGCCCAGGGTGTCGTTGACGTCCTTGAAGAAATCCAGATCCAGGAACACCAGGGCCATGGACAGGCCGGTACGCCTGGCACGCGTGATGCCCCGTTCCAGGCGCTCCTGAAATAGCTGGCGGTTCGGCAGGCCCGTTAAATGATCGTAATTTGCCTGGCGCCAGATGAAGGCATCGGACCGCTTTCTTTGGGTGATGTCCGAGAAAAGGCCCACACGGCAGCGGATGGAACCGTCGTCGTTGTACGAGGTATTGATAGTAAGGCGTTCTGCATATTCCTCTCCGTTCTTGCGCCGGTTCCAGATATCGCCTTGCCACTTTCCGGTATTTTCCAGCGAGTTCCACATTGCCTGATAAAACGCTTTATCGTGGCGCCCGGAACTAAGCACGCTAAGCCTGGATCCTATGACTTCCTCGGCGCTGAAACCCGTAATAGCTGAAAATGCGGGATTCACATTGCTGATGATGCCGTCGGGGTCGGTAACGACCATCGCCTCGCTGCTGTTCTGGTATACGACTGCGGCCATGCGGGCCGACGCCTCGACTTCCTTGCGGGCAGTCACATCAAGCGCAATGCCCATGGTCACCGGTTCGCCGTCGAGTTCCATGCGGGACCCGAAAATTTCGAGATTGATGATCGTGCCGTCCTTGCGCCGACCGCGTGGTTCCAGACATACCCCATGGGCATGTTCTTCCAGGCGCGCAGAGGTGCTTTCCTTGACCTTCTGGCGGTCCTCGTCGACAAAGATGTCATAGGCATCCATGGAAACGAGCATTTCTTCGCGGTCATAGCAAAACATTTTCGCCATCGTACTGTTGACGAAACGAAACCGTTCCCGCTGGACGATGTACACGCCCACCATGGTGTTCTCTGCGATGCCGCGGAACATGGCTTCGGCCTGGCGCAGACTGTGCCTGTCATGCTCGATGTAGTCGATCAGCTGTCCTATGCGCCGCGCGGAGTCGTTGAAAGCAAGCGCCAACCGACCGATTTCATCGGAGGAACGATATGAGACACGGGTGCTGTAATTGCCGCCGGAAAGTTCGCGGCAATGGCGGGACAGTTCGCGCAAGGGTTTGATCATTTGCCTGCGCGCCGCCCCGAAGGCTGCCAGCAGCATCAGCGCATCGAGCAGCAGCAAACCATATATATTGAGCAGCGCCTGGCTTTGTGCCCTCTCGTTCTCGACAAAGATGGAACCGATGAGCGCTTCGGTGTGCTGCAGCAAGAGCGTGGCCTCTTCCGTAACCCGCTGCCTCAATGCCGAGCTTTCGGCGGCCGCGGCCATGGGCAGCGTTTTGCTCATGGCCGTCAAAGCGAGAAACCCGCCGATGTTCACGCGATAGGTTTTCCATTGTCGTCGCACTGCATCCAGCGGTTGCGCATGGACCACGCCCAGCCGCGCGATATTCAGTCCGAATGCCGTCCCGCCCTGGCTCAACGCTGACAAGGCTATGTCGAATTCGGCCATGCTGCGCTCAATATTGCCTATACCCGGCCCGCGCGTCGCTTCACTGTCCAGCGCCGAAAAAGCTATTTTCTGACTGAGCATGCGCAGCTTGCCCGCCACATTGACGGTGGCGGCAACGCCATTGAAGTCGCGCAGCAGGTCGCGAACGAGGATGACATTGGTGCCGGCCAGGACCAGTACGAGCAGGAAAACGCCACCGATTTTTTGGCCTATGCTGAGCCCTGGCAGAGCGCGCTTGCTAAGGTTGGATCCACTGGGTGGCAAGAGGTCTGGAATCATGGGTTACCATCAATGAGAGCCAGGAACTGCGCAGCCGATACCTGCGCATATAGTGGCGGACGGTATAATGATCCATGAAGAGCTTGTCAGCCAGATTGATTCAGGTCAATTTAAATAGCGAAATAACAGCCTGACTTGCACACATTAAAAATATGGTGCATAATCTCGCTTCTTCGCTAGACAAGCCAGTACGGGGGTATAGCTCAGCTGGGAGAGCGCTTGCATGGCATGCAAGAGGTCAGCGGTTCGATCCCGCTTACCTCCACCAGTCTTACGAAGAAAAGTTGTAAAAAATAGCAGTACCGCGCTTTTATATGCTACACTGCGCAACTTGTTTTGTCCGGTCCCCATCGTCTAGAGGCCTAGGACACCACCCTTTCACGGTGGGTACAGGGGTTCGAATCCCCTTGGGGACGCCAGGTTTTTTAATTTGGCATCAGTAGTACACCGCTGCGGAGCGGTAGTTCAGTTGGTTAGAATACCGGCCTGTCACGCCGGGGGTCGCGGGTTCGAGTCCCGTCCGCTCCGCCAAAAAATTCGATAAGAAGCACCTAATTAACGTTAGGTGCTTTTTTTATGCGCATCGTTCAGATTCCTGCCGGTACTCTTGAACGCCCCTCGCCATTTTGTTCTGCATAGCGTTCAGACAAACCAGTTTTCGACGGCCGGCCACGAATCCGCTTAAGACTACAATTGCGCACTCCATCGAACCAGGTACCGATATGTCCGAATCAACCGCTAAACTTCATTCGTTTTCTTTCGTGCTTGCGGTACCGGACCTAACGCGAAGCGCATCATATTTTCGCGACGCGCTCGGCTTTCGCCTTGAATGGCCCGAAGGCTCCGGTTGGCAGCTTGCGTCCAGAGGTGGTGTGCGCATCATGATTGGCCATTGCCCCGACGCCATGCACCCTTCGATGACCGGCGACCATAACTATTTCGCTTACCTCAATGTCGATGATGCCGATGCACTCCACACTGAGTTAGTCAATAGGGGCGCCATCATACTCCAGCCTCCGACCGATAGACCTCATGGCATGCGAGAGTTCGTCATAGGGACACCCGACGGGCATCGAATGATGGTCGGCCAGGAATTGCCCGGGACTAACTGAGCAAATTCAATCCGACCATGGTTGTCGTCTTCTGCGTATGCTGGCTAGAAGCGGATTGTGACGCCGGCCATCGGCCCCTGTAGCACTGCGTCAAATTCGAAGCCATTGTGGCTGTAATCCACGCCCAGGGCGCGGTAACCGAGGGATGCCGAGATGTTCTTGCTGATGCTGTATCCAATGCCCAAACCGACGTCCCACTCCGCCTCCGCACCACCTGCGCCGATCAAGCCCCAGCCAGTGACGTATAACTTCGGCGTCAACACATAATTTCCACGCAGTCCGATCAAACCATCGACCCAGGTCGCTCCGTCGCTGCGCTTGCGGCCGGCCAGGTGCGCTCCCTTCAGAGTAATGTCGGTATCAACCGACCACACGCGTACGCCAGCGACAACGTCTAGCCGATGCGGCGAATTTTGCAAAACGGAATATCCCGCTCCGATAAGGCCGGCGAAAGTGGAAGTTTGCACGTCTGCGCTTGTGGCCAGAATCCCATGCGGCGTATCCCCTTGTGAGCCAATTTTGGTGTAGATCAAATCGCCGAAAATGCTGTACCTGCCTTTGCGTGCGTCGCCTATCAGCATAGCCGCAAAGTCGAGGTTATCGAATATCTTATCGAAGCTGGCGTCGATGTCGATCACAGGAGAATTTGAATGAGATACCTTGCCGGAAAGCCCTGCCGCCCAAAAATAGGGCATCACTGAGAAGTCCCATTCAGCCTGCTGTCCACCGCCAGCCGCAGGGGAAGCATCAAGGTCGTTGCAGAGCCCGCACCCGGCATAGAGAAGCCCGCAGAGCAGTAATCCAGTGACTCTCTTTTTCATCGCAAACCCTCTCTTACGCGCGGCGTGATGAACCAAGTTCCTCATAGCCCCGATTAGCTTAAAACCGGTACGACGCGTTCGGACTCGAGCTCATGGCAGCTTCCGCCTGTCGAGAACCCGGAGCCATGGCTACCGTGAACGGGCCACGGCCTCGCAGATCAGACCTTCAGAACAGCGGGCGGCTTCCACGTGCCGTCCAGGATTGAGAATGAGGGCGCCTCCGCGGGCATATAGAGGCGGAACATCAGGATGAAGTCTCCCCGCGGGGTCGGCAGCCAATTCGATTCCCGGCCCGTCCCCGGACTGTCGGCCTGGAGATACAGTTCGGTCGAACCGTCCCCGTTGCGCTTCAGTTCGTTGCGCTGGCTAAGCGTATATCGGTTCAACGGGTTCGCGACAAAGAACCATTTGTCGTCATACATGGTAAGGGACCAGAACCCGCGGGCGGGCGGGAATGCCCCCTGCTCGAAACGGATGACGTATCGGTTTTTTCCGTTCAGCTTGGGCCCCTGCACGTCATTCTGGGTGAATGGGTAGACGGCGTCCTCAGGCCTATTCGCGCCCAGCCCGACTGCCGTGACAAAGGCGCGCTGTACATAATCGGTGCCGTAGACGCCAGCCTTCAGCATTACCACCCAACCGTTTTCGAGCGCCAGGCCGCCTCCTTTGTCCTGCGCCATGATGCGCTTGAGCCCGGCGTCGCGAGCATTTGTCATCGCACGTTGAATGGCCGGCGAGAGGCTTGCAAATTCAAAAGGCTTGCCTGGCACGAGGCCGAGGCGCGCGAACTGAGCCATCGCCGGCGCATCGGCCGCGACAGGCCCGTTCGTTTCCATGAGTTCTGCCAACAGCGCAAAATAGTCTGCCGAGCTGAGACGGTCCACCTGATCGCGGACGGCAGTCTTCATATCGATGGACGAGTCCACCCGACCTGCCGGCGCCTTATAGTCGCCCTTGCCCCAAGCGCTAAGGGGCACAAGCCGATACTGATCCTGCAGTGCGTGGACTTTCTTGTAATCTTCCGGCGTGCCGGTGCAGTATGTGCGTCCATGCACCCAGAGAAGATCGGTCGGCGAGCTGATGCGCGGAAGGCCAGCGGGAGTAGGGCCTTTATAGCGCGGGCCGGTGATGACATAGGACTGCGCCCTGCCACCGGTGGTTCGCGTTCCCGGAGAAGCGATGACGTTGGTCCACCCATCCAGCATGGGGAAGAGATAGTAGCGATCACCCATGTCCGGCCAGGACACGACGATCGGTTCCGGCCCAAGGTCGAGCCAGCCTTCAGAATAAAGTGTGTCGGCATTGGGCGCCGTAATCCCCGTAAAGGCAGCCGTCGGATATTCGCGTACATTGGCGAACTGATTGACGGGAGCCCGGACTCCCTCCGGGCGCGCGACGTTGGTCATGACCTTGCGGGTCATATAGGTGGTGACGAGCGGATAGCCGAAGATATAGGCCTCTTCAGCAATTCGCGCGGCATCGTCTTCACTGGCTATCTTGGCCGGCACCTCTGCGCTGGCTAGCGATGGAATTTGCGCGAGCACAGACGATGCCGCTACGCCGATCGGAAGAGCGAGCATCTTGCGACGTGACAAATACAGCTGGCTCATGATGGCTTTCCTTCTGTTGAGCAGGGCTTGTCCGGAAATACCCGCGTCGGGCGCCTTCACCGCATCATGCTAGTCGGGCATCAATAATGTAGCTAAACATTCTGCGCCGATAATGCGGTGGCGAGCGAGTCGCCACATTGCCAATTGACCGCGCGGAATATTTATGCAATTCATTCCCTGCGTTAAGCTGCTTTTGGCTCGCCTTTAGAAGCGATAGCCGAGGCCCACCGTGGCAACCCACGGATCAATCCGGGCCGTGCCTATCCCCTGCCCGTTCAACTTCACTTTTGAGGAAATGTCGATATAGCGCACATCGGCATTCAGAAACCACCTTTCATCCAGCTTGACGTCGACACCTATCTGGCCGGCCAAGCCCCAGGAATCGCCCAGCTTCAGGTCGCCCAGCGAACTCTTGGTGCTGAAAAAGGTGGTGTAGTTCAAGCCCACGCCTACATAGGGCTGGATCCGGGCATCGGGCAGGAAGTGCCATTGCAGGCTGAGCGTGGGCGGCAAGTGCTTGGTGGAACCGATATTGCCCAGGCCTTGGGCGCCGATATCGTGCTTGAAAGGGAAGGCGCCCAGCAGCTCCACCCCTATGTTGCGGGTGGCCATATAAGTAATGCTGACGCTGGGGCGAGTGCTGCTGCCGACGTCCAACTGCACATTGCCCAGCACATCGCCATTATCGGATTTCGGCTCGATATGGGTGACGCCGGCTTTCAACAACCAATCTCCCGCCTCGTGGGCTGCCGCCGGCGCTGCGGCGAAGGTGACAGAGGCCACCAAACAAGCCAGGACGACATGGCGTAAACGTTGCTGCATTTTCTTCTCCATTCTTGACTGAAGCTTATGTAAAAGCCCATTGTCAAAGAGAGAGCGGTAAAGAATCTTGACACATGTCAAGTGCCGTCAGGGCTCGTATCGGTAAACGGCGCTGCTTTTGATGTAAATCATGAGCCGTGCTCGGCGGACCAACATTGAGCACATTCACCCCGCGATATAAACTTCACCGAAATGCACTCTCCTGGCTAAGACATGCAATTTTCCCGGCGCAATGCCCTCCCCGATTCGCTTGTCACCGCTTTTCAGAATGCCCACTACGTGGTATTCGCAACTGATAGGCCATTTACGCTGCGTATAGGCCAACACAGCGCTGAGCTGGCCCATCTGTTTTCACACTACGGAGCTGACTGCGCAGCCATTCTTACTGCCTACAATCCTTGGGCGCAGACAGTCAGCGAGAAGACGAACCGCCGCGCGCAGCATCTTCTGCAACATGAGATCGACGCCCTGGGCTTTATTCGCATCGACGGCGAGAACCGCGCTGAAGATAAGGACGGGCCTTCTGAACCGACCGTGATCGCGCTGGGCATTCCGCGCGGGCAATCCGAGCAACTTGCGCAGCAGTTCGGACAACTGGCGTTCGTGTACATCGACGGACCGTGCACGCCGGAACTGGTATGGACTTATTCAAAATAACAAAAAGATACAATTCGGACGGAGATGACTTTACCCGGCACTTGATGAAACCGCTCATCATAATAAGAGAATATGGACACAGATACGGCATTGATGCCTGCGGATTGCCAACAGATAGCTCCAACATCGCCTTGCCGCGATGCTGCGGCGCCTCTACCATTGCGAGCTGACAAACATTTCCGCTGCACACTATGGTCACTATGCCGTCAACTTCCCCGCCATCCGTCTCGACAAACGGCGAAGCCCGCAAGAACTGGACAGTGCAAAGCATTGTCGATCTGTACGGACTGCCCTTCATGGATCTGCTGTTGCTTGCGCAGAACGAACACCGCAAACACCACGAGCCCAACACGGTCCAGCTGTCCAGCCTGCTATCGATCAAGACCGGAGGTTGCCCCGAAGATTGCTCCTATTGCCCACAGTCGGCTCGTTACGACACGCAGCTGGAGCAGGATGGGCTCATGCCGCTGGAACAAGTGCTTGAAGCGGCCCGCGCCGCCAAAGCCGGCGGAGCGCAACGTTTCTGCATGGGCGCCGCATGGCGCTCGCCGACGGCCCGGCAACTGGATTCGGTGAGCGAAATGGTCCAGGCCGTGAAAGACTTGGGGCTGGAAACCTGTGTCACGCTCGGCATGCTCAAGGAGGGCCAGGCGCAACAACTGCGCGACGCCGGCCTGGACTACTACAACCATAACCTCGACACATCGCCGGAGTTCTACGGCAACATCATTTCCACGCGCACATACCAGGATCGTCTGGACACCCTGGATCGCGTCCGGTCCGCTGGCGTCAGCGTGTGCTGCGGCGGCATAGTGGGCCTGGGCGAATCGCGTGAGCAACGGGCGGGGCTTATTGCTCAACTGGCCAATCTCCACCCCTATCCAGAATCTGTACCCGTCAACAATCTGGTGAAAGTCGCAGGCACGCCTCTGGAAGACGCGCCCGCTGTGGATCCCTTCGAATTTGTACGCACTATCGCCGTGGCCCGCATCACCATGCCGCGCGCTGTCGTACGGCTGTCGGCGGGGCGCGACGCGATGAGCGACACCATGCAGGCGCTCTGCTTCATGGCGGGCGCCAATTCCATTTTCTACGGCGACATGCTCCTTACCACGGGCAATCCGCAATGGTTGCAGGACCAGGCCTTGTTCCAGCGCCTTAACCTTCGGCCTGCCGGCGCCGCCCCTCAATACTGAACCAGATCCCTATGTATACACTGATTGTCAGCATCGCCTGCAGCGTGGCCGTGTCGGTCTTGCTAAAGCTGGCGCGCCGCAAGAATATCCAGATAGACCAAGCCATCGCCATGAATTACCTGGTGGCGGCCACTCTGTGCCTGCTTATCTTCCAACCCAAGCCGGCTGCGCTGTTGAGCCCCAGCACGCCCTGGTGGATACTGGCCGCCTTGGGTGTGCTCCTGCCGGCAATTTTCCTTGCCATGGCCGGTGCCGTACGGCACGCCGGAATAGTGCTCAGCGACGCCGCGCAGCGCCTGTCCCTGTTCATTCCCTTGATTGCCGCCTTCCTGCTTTTCGGCGAGGCGGCATCTGCCGGCAAGCTTGCCGGCATCTCGCTTGCGCTGGTCGCGCTTGCCTGCCTGTTGCGACGGAAAAATACCCAGGCGAGCTCGGGCGAAACCGGAAAAACAGTGTCGCTGTTGCTGGCCGTCTGGCTGGGATACGGCACGATAGACATCTTGTTCAAGCAACTGGCAAAGAGCGGCGCCGCGTTTTCAAGCAGTCTTTTCGTTGCCTTCGTCTTGGCCGGCATATTGATCTTCCTCTACTTGCTGGCTAGGCGCACGGTCTGGAACCGCCGCAATCTGGCGGCAGGCATCGTGCTGGGCGTGCTCAACTTTGGCAATATCTATTTTTATATCCGCGCGCACCAGGTTTTTCCAGAGAATCCGACCTTGGTGTTTTCCGCGATGAACATAGGCGTGATCTCACTGGGCACGCTCGTGGGCGCCGGCCTGTTCAAGGAAAAGCTGTCCTGGGTGAACATACTGGGCATCGCACTGGCTATCGCCGCCATCGTCGCACTGATTCCGCAATAGGCTCCTAGGGCGTTGCGGGCCCTTTGGTGCCTTCAGGTGCCGCGGGCCCGGCAGGGCCGGCGGGCGCCACGGTATCTTCCGGCGCAGCCGGCTTTACTGCTTCGGCAGTTTCTTCCACGGGTTCGTACGACACATCGCTTTCAAGATCGACACGAGGGTCGAGCGTGGCAACAACGTTGGAACTTTGCAGGCTGTCTGCCATGGGAACGAAATGGGTAGGCGCGTCTTCGCTCAGATTGACGCCGGTCACTTTCTGCGGCCGTACGAATATCACCAGAATGGCGGCGCAGCCCGATACGAAAATGAAATAGACGCTGGGATCGAGTTCGCGCATCAACAGCCCGGCGACCAAGGGGCCTACGCAGGCGCCCAGGCCGTAAACCATGTACAGAATGGCGCTCAGGCCAACGCGGCGTTCGGGTTCGACGTTATCGTTGGCAAATGCCGCGCCCAGCGGATACAAGGTGAATTGCAGTATGCCGAACGCGCAGGAAAACACCAACAGGGCCCAATACGGAAAAGTCCACCAACCCCACAGGGGTATGGACAGCAGGCAGAGAATGAGTGCGTTCAGCCGTATCATCCCCGTACGGTCTATACGGTCGGCAAGCCAACCCACGGGCCACTGGAACAACAGCCCCGACGCCACCGCCGCCGCAAGAAAAATTGCCACCTGATTACTGGACAAGCCCTGCTTTACCGCATAGACCGGCGCCAACCCATAGAAAGCCCCCACAATCGTTCCGGCCACGAAGAGCACGGTAAGCGACAGCGGGACACGCGAGACATAATATTTGACGTGCAGCGGTGCGGGCAGCTGCAAGGCGGGGTGCAACCGGCGGGTCAGGGTCACCGGCACAAGGCACAGCGCGGAACAGATGGCCACGAATATGAGCGGCTCGTAATTGAGCTTGGGAAAGATCATGAGGGCCAGTTGCCCAAGCACGGTGCCCAGGCTGGAGCAAACCATGTAGAACGCAAACACGCGGCCACGCTGATGGTTTTCGGTCTGCTCGTTCAGCCAGCTTTCCAGCACCATGAATTGCGTCACCATGGCTATGCCGGCTACAAAGCGAAACCCCAGCCATACCCACAGATTATCGATCAGAGCCAGGGCAAGGACGGTTACCGTAACGATGGCTGCCGTCGCGGAGTAGGCCCGTATGTGCCCTACCTGAATGATGACTTTGTGCCCTATCCGGGCGCCAAACACCAGGCCCAGGTAGTAAACCGCAATCAATGCGCCTACCCATAGCTCGGAGACCGAAGCCGCAGTAAGGCGCAAACCCAGGTAGGTGTTGAATAGCCCCGACCCGACCAGCAATAACAACGTTGCCAGATAAAGCGAGAAAAATGAAGCAATTGTCGTAATCACAGGGGTCGGAAGCTGAAGAGGCGTTTAGGCGAGTTGGTTCAGTAAGGTCTGGGCATCGCTGACCTCTAGCTGGCCGCCTTTCTCGATATTCAATTGCTTGACGACGCCGTCGACAATCAGGGCCGAGTAGCGCTGCGAACGCAGTCCGAGCCCCCTTGCGGACAAGTCGAATTCAAGCCCCATTTCACGGGTCCAGGCAGCGCTGCCGTCGGCCATCATGCGGACGCGGCCGTCGACGCCCTGGTCTCGGCCCCATGCGCCCATGACGAATGGGTCGTTCACTGCCACGCACCAGATCTCATCGACGCCCTTGGCTTTCAGTTGCTCGCTGAGTTCGACAAAGCCGGGCAGGTGCTTGGCCGAACAAGTGGGGGTGAAAGCGCCGGGCACGGCAAATACCGCGATTGTCTTGTCCTTGACCAGATCGGCAACCTTGAAATTATTGGGCCCGACAGCGCATGTTTCGGTAGCGGTTTCTATAAATTCACCGAGTGTGCCGTCTGGCACGCGGTCACCGATTTGAATAGGCATACATGTTCTCCACAAAGTTCTAGCTGGCAAATGGAAAAGCGCCGGGCGGCGCCTTCGGAAACCCCAATCATACGCTGGCACCGAACAAGAAGTTTAGCTTTAATCGTATATCATAGGATGGTCAACATGCCTTATCGGTATACGCAATGAGCAACATTCCCACAGACCAGGCCACTCTCAGCCATCTCGACGAAACCGGCCAGGTGCGCATGGTGGATGTCAGCGGCAAGGCATCCAGCCAGCGCACCGCAATCGCCGAAGGGCTGGTGCGCATGAGCGCCACGGCCTATGGGCTGCTTTCAGCCCATCAGAACGCCAAGGGCGAGGTATTGAACACCGCGCGCGTGGCCGGCGTGCTGGCGGCAAAGCGCTGCGCCGAACTGATTCCTTTGTGCCACACCCTACCACTGAGCTTCGTAGGCATTGAGTTCTTTCCCGACGACGCCACGCACAGCGTTCTGGTCAAGACCACTTGCCGCAGCGATTACAAGACGGGTGTCGAGATGGAAGCCATGACGGCCTGCAGCGTGGCCGCCCTGACCATCTACGACATGTGCAAGGCGGCCGACAAGGGTATTGTGCTCGAGCACATAAGGCTGCGCTACAAGTCCGGAGGCAAAAGTGGTGAATGGCACAACGATTAAAGTCCTGTATTTCGCCAGGGTCGCCGAGCTGACCAGCACCCGCGAAGAGCAGTGGCCGCTGGCGCAGCCATTGCCCGGCACCGACTGGCTGGCGCAACTTGAATCACGCTACCCGCAGTTGGCCCCGGTAAAGCGGCTAAAGCTCGCGATCAACCAGTATCACATGAGCCACGATACGCTGATTCATCCAGGCGACGAAGTAGCCGTGTTCGAACCCGTCACCGGAGGATAGGCAATGATCATCGTACAGCAGGCCGATTTCGATGCAGCGGCTTTGACGGCCCGCCTGCGCTCCGGCACAGAAGGCAAGGCCGGGTCCATCGTCACGTTCACAGGCTATGTGCGCGACTATGCCGAGGATGCCTCCACCCGCACGCTGTTCCTGGAACATTATCCCGGCATGTGCGAACGTGAAATCGAAACGCTCTGTGCCGAGGCAAAGACGCGCTGGAAGGTGCTCGACACCATCGTGGTGCATCGCGTGGGCGAATTGCACCTGAAAGACCAGATCGTCTTCATTGCGGTTGCCAGCGCCCACCGCGGCGATGCATTCGCAGCGTGCGAGTACATTATCGATGCGCTGAAAACGCGCGCGCCCTTCTGGAAGCGCGAAACATTGGCCAGCGGCGAACAGTTCTGGGTGGAGCGGCGCGACTGCGACACGCTGAAAACAGAAGAATGGAACAATCCGTCACCGCGCGAAGGGAAAACATGAGCAAAGCCGACACAAGCAGACCACCCGTTTCGTTGAACTGCGCCGTCCTGACCATTTCGGACACACGCAATACCTTGAACGACACATCGGGCGACTACCTGGCCGCAAGCGTCGCCAATTCGGGACACCGTTGCACTACCCGCGCCATCAGCAGCGGCAATTTGTATCAGTTGCGCAAGGTCATCAGCGACTGGATCGCCGATGACGCCATCCAGGTCATACTCACCAACGGCGGCACGGGATTCACCCATCAGAAGTCGACCTCCGCCGCAATCGTTCCACTGCTGGACTTGACCGTTGCGGGTTTCGGCGAGCTGTTCAGGCACCTGTCGTATCTGGACATCGGCACATCAACCCTGCAATCCGACGCCTTCGCGGGCGCCGCCAACAACACCCTCGTTTTCTGCATGCCCGGCTCGACCAACGCCTGCAAGCTGGCATGGGAGCGCATCATCAAAGAACAGCTCGACAGTACTCACAAGCCATGCAATTTCGGCACGCATTACGCGGTGGCGCCATGAACCAGTTCGCGCCCATGCTGGATTTCGACGTGGCCCAGACGCGCCTGGCCGCAGCCGGCAAGCCGCCCAGCATCAGTGAAAGCTGTCCGCTGCACCAGGCTCGCGGCCGTGTCCTTGCCCAGACACTGTTCGCGACGCTGGACCTTCCCCCGGCCGACAACAGCGCCATGGATGGCTACGCAATCCGTTACGCCGACTACACCCCGGGACATCGTTTTCCAGTGCAACAACGGTGTTATGCCGGACTTGCCCCTGAAGCCCTTCAACAGGGCAAGACCATACGGCTTTTTACCGGCAGCCTGATCCCGGAAGGCGCCGATACAGTCGTCATGCAGGAAGACGGCCAGGAAGTCGACAACGAATTCCATATCCGGCACTTGCCTGTCCAGGGCGCGCATGTTCGGCGCCAGGGTGAAGATGTGCGCACAGGCGATCAGCTGTTCCCGAAAGGCACCCTGCTGGGCGCCGCCGAGCTCGCCTTGCTGGCGTCGCAGGGCTATGCCGAACTGAGCGTCTACAGTCGGCTGAAGGTCGGCATACTGACCACCGGCGATGAACTGATCCAGCCGGGCCAGCCCCGCGGCCCGGAGCAAATCTACAACTCGAACGGCCCCATGCTTGCAGGGCTGGTCAATAACATGGGCGCCGAGGTCGTGCACGTCTTGCATGCCGCGGACACTGAAACCTCTCTGCAAGCCGCGTTCGCAACGCTGCTTGCCGACTGCGACCTGGTGCTCACCGTAGGCGGCGTATCGGTAGGCGAAAAAGACCTGGTAAAGCCGGTTATCGAGCAACTGGGCGGCACGTTGGACTTGTGGCGGGTCTGCATGAAACCGGGCAAGCCGGTTGCACTGGCCAGTTTGCACGACAAACCCATCGTATGCCTGCCGGGCAATCCGGTATCGGCCTTTGCGGTTTTTGCAGTGCTCGTTTCCCCGCTGATACGCGGCATGCAGGGACGCGCCCAGGTGTTTCCTGATGTGCAGTTCGGCCGCATCGCCACGGGCAAGGTACTGAACGAAAAACGCGAAGAGTTCCTGCGCGTGCAGTGTCGGTTCGACGCACATGCCATGATGGAGCTGCAGGCTTATCCCAAACAGGGATCCGGCGTCGTCAGTTCCCTGCCGTGGGCCAGCGGCCTCGCCCGCATACCCGCCAATACCGAGATCCAGGATGGGGACGTCGTGTCCTATTACGATCTGCGGCACTGGCTGGCCTGAGGCCGGAACATCGGCTGCTCCAGCACCGGCCCGGTACAAATTTTTCAGAACCCCGCTTTAGGAGAATCACTATGTTGTTCCTGGTTCAAATGCAGGTAAACATTCCCTCCACGCTCGACAAGGCAACGGCCGACGCGCTCAAGAAAGAAGAGAAGGAAATGTCGCAGAAGTTGCAACGCGAAGGCAAATGGCGCGACTTGTGGCGCGTTGTAGGCCAATATGCGAACGTCAGCGTATTCAATGTCGACAGCAACGATGAGCTGCATCAGTTGCTGAGTGCTTTGCCTCTTTACCCCTTCATGGACATCACGGTCACGCCGC
>JAKFDW010000393.1:0-9816 GCA_036675955.1 Orrella sp.
GGCAACTGCGGTAGCCGCTTGCTGCTGCTGACGGCCAGCAGCTTGATGCTGCCGCTCTTGACGTGTGGATAGGTGGCGACCATGCCGTTCATCGTGGCATCGACTTGTCCGCCGACAAGATCAGTCAGCGCCTGGGCACCGCCTTTATACGGGATGTAGCTCCAGTCGACGCCGCTTTTTTGAGCGAACAGCACGCCGGCCATATGCGGCGCGCTGCCTATACCGGCCGCGGCGGCAAAATTCACTTTTCCTTTGTTCTTTTTGGCATACTCAACGAGCTCTTCCTGCGTTTTCACAGGAAATGCATTCGTGGTCACCAGCAGGTGCGGTGAGTAGGCCAGCATGGACACGGGTGCCAAATCCTTGACCGGATGGAATGGCAGCTTAGGATAAACGCTGGGACTAATGGTAAGGTTGCCCAGGTCCAGCAGCACCAGGGTGTACCCGTCGGGCTTGGACCGGACGACATAATCGGCGCCGATATTGCCTCCTGCGCCGGCGCGGTTTTCTACCACCACAGTCTGTCCCAGAGCCTGGCCCAATTTGTCGCCGACCAGCCTGCCCAGCACGTCGGAAGTTCCGCCGGCGGGAAAAGGAATGACCAGCTTGATGGGTCTGTCGGGGAAATTGCCTGCTTCAGACTGGGCGAATGCGGGAACAGCAAATGCCACACTGCAGCAAGCAGCGATAGCGGTTTTTATAAGCTTCATGTTGTCTCCTCTGCGGGACACGAGTCGCCGCGTGGGTGGGGTTGGGAAAGACTTTTTCGAATTATTGGGGGCCTAGGCGGTCTACCAATGTCTTTAATTGTTCATGCTGCGCGGGACTGAGGTCGCACAGAGGCGTGCGCACCGGACCCGCTGTCCTGCCGACAACCGTTGCGCCCGCTTTCACGATGCTTACGGCATATCCCTGCCCGCTATTGCGAAGCTTCAAATATGGGAAAAAGAATGTCTTGAGCAATTGGTCCATCGTGGCTGTGTCGTTATTGACCGAGGCGTTATAAAACTCGACAGCGGTGCGCGGGATGAAATTGAAAACGGCGGACGAGTACGTTGATACGCCCATGGCCTTGCACGCCGACGCGAATACCTCTGCCGTAGGCAGTCCGCCGATGTAGGCAAGACGGTCGCCCAAACGCGAGCGGATGGACATCATGAGTTCAATGTCGCCAAATCCGTCCTTGAAGCCCACCAGATTTGGGCATTCATCGGCGATTCTTTCCACCGTTTCGGCGTTCAGTCGGCACAATCCGCGGTTATACACAATGACGCCTATCGATACTGACTTGCATATGGCGACGACATGGCGTCGAAGGCCTTCCTGGTCGGCTTCCGTCAGGTAATGAGGAAGGATGAGCAGGCCATCGGCGCCCTGGCGTTGGGCCTCGACTGCATATTCGATGGCAACGCGTGTCCCGTAGCCGGTACCCGCAATAATAGGCATGTCGCCTCGGCACACATCGACGGCTGTTCCGATGATATCGGCGTATTCATCTTTCGCCAGTGAAAAGAACTCGCCCGTTCCGCCTGCGGCAAATAGGGCGCTGGCATCATAGGACTTGAGCCATTCCAGCCGCTTTTGATATGACGACTTGTCGAAGTCGTGCCGGGCGTCAAAATCCGTCAATGGAAAAGAGAGCAAGCCGGAGCTAATGGTTTTCTTTAGTTCCTGGGCGTCGATCGACATATGTTTCCTTGTGAGTAGAAGATCGGTAAAGAGTGGTGGAGCTATATTAATTACTTGTCAGTTGTCAGACAAGTAAAATTTAAGTGACCCCCCGATAAAGATTCGCCTTCAGGAGCCGGACTTGGAGGCGGATTCGGCTGCCGCCTTGAGGCGGTCACGGCTGTTGCTCAAGTGCCGTCGCATTGCGGCGCGCGCGGCTTCGGCGTCTTTGACGGAGATGGCATGGAATATCGCTTCATGCTCGCCGTGCACCTTTTTAAGGTATGTCGCGCGGGCGCGAGTGTCGGATTTGAACATGCCGATTCTGGAGCGCGGAATGGCCATCGTGCCGAGATAATCGAATAATTCCATGAAGTAGTGGTTGTCAGTGGCCTGGGCTATTCTTTGATGGAACACGAAATCGGCGTCGGCGGCATCTTCATGGGCGTCGATGCCCCGGGCCATGAGCTCCAGCGCGCTGCGCAGATCTGCAATGTGTTCATCGCTGCGGCGTACCGCAGCCAACGCTGCCGCCTCCGACTCCAGGCTGATGCGCAGTTCCAGCAGCTTGATGACTTCCTTCACGGTGCCCAGTTCTTCCACGTCGATGCGAAATGGGGTTGCCGCAGGCGGCTCGAGAACGAACACGCCGACGCCCTGGCGGGACGACACCAGTCCGGCGCTTTTCAGGTGCGATACGGCCTCGCGGACGACTGTGCGGCTGACGCCATACGAAGCCACCATCTGGTGTTCGCTGGGCAATTTGTCGCCGGCCTCCAACTCGCCATGCGCAATGCGTTCGCTTAGATCTTTGGCCAGTTGAACAGAAAGGCTTTCTGGCCTTTGAAGCGAAAGAGAAGGGCGTGAAAGTTCTGGCATGTGCGTGACCGTGAAAGGGACGCCTCATTATAGCTGTCTGCTTGTCTGATGACAGACCATGACCACTGAACAGATACAGTCAGGACCCGACGGCATGCGCCATGGCACACGGCCTAGCCTGAACGGATTAGCATGTCTTCGACGATAGGCCGTAGAATGGCCTTGCGGCTCGCGAGCCTTTACACGATGCAACTCTGACGGAGAAAGTTTCTATGAACATCATAGCCAGTCCCCAGTTACCTGTTGAATTGAATGCGCCTGCTGGTTTGCGCCACGCCCGCTTGAAAGCATGGGTGGCGGAAATCGCCGCGCTTACTCAGCCCGACCGTATTGAATGGTGCGATGGCTCTGAACAGGAATACGACAGGCTGTGCGACTTGATGGTGCAGGCCGGAACCCTGCGCCGCTTGAACCCAAGCAAAAGACCGAATTCCTACCTGGCGTGGTCCGATCCCAGCGACGTGGCGCGCGTGGAAGATCGCACTTTCATTTGTTCCGACGACGAAGACGATGCGGGTCCCACCAATAATTGGGCGGCACCGGACGCCATGCGTGAAACGCTTGCCGGGCTCTTTGCCGGCTGCATGCGCGGACGCACCATGTATGTCATTCCGTTTTCCATGGGGCCGCTGGGGTCCCCCATTGCCCACATTGGCGTGGAGCTTTCAGATTCGCCGTATGTCGTGGCGAATATGCGCCTGATGACCCGCATGGGTAAGGCAGTCTACGACGTGCTAGGTACCGACGGCGACTTCGTGCCTTGCGTGCATTCGGTGGGCATGCCTCTTGTCGACGGCGAGGCCGACGTGGCCTGGCCTTGCAACGATACCAAATACATCGTTCATTATCCGCAAGATCGTGAAATATGGTCGTTCGGGTCCGGATATGGTGGAAATGCGCTGCTTGGCAAGAAGTGCTTCGCACTGCGCATTGCCTCGACCATGGGCCGTGAGCAAGGCTGGATGGCTGAACACATGCTGGTATTGGGCGTCACTTCGCCTGAAGGCAAGAAAATGCATCTGGCGGCAGCTTTTCCGTCGGCTTGCGGGAAAACCAATTTTTCCATGATGATTCCTCCCCAGTCCTTGCCGGGCTGGAAGATATCGACCGTAGGCGATGACATTGCCTGGATCAAGCCGGGGCCGGATGGGCGCCTGTATGCCATCAATCCCGAGGCGGGTTATTTCGGCGTGGCGCCGGGTACCAATGAGAAAACCAATTTCAATTGCATGGCTTCGTTGCGCGAGAACGTGATTTTCACCAATGTGGCGCTGACCGACGATGGCGATGTGTGGTGGGAGGGCATGGGGCCGGCACCGGCGCACTGCCTCGATTGGCAAGGCAAGGACTGGACGCCGGATTCCGGACGCAAGGCCGCACACCCCAATGCGCGCTTCACGGTTGCCGCGGTGCAGAATCCAGCCATTGATCCGGAGTGGGACAATCCAGCCGGCGTCCCCATCGACGCTTTCATTTTCGGCGGCCGCCGGTCGGATACGGTTCCGCTGGTGACCGAGGCGCGCAGTTGGGTCGAAGGCGTGTACATGGCTGCCACGCTGGGCTCGGAGACGACCGCGGCGGCGGCGGGCGTCCAGGGCGTGGTGCGCCGCGATCCGTTCGCCATGTTGCCATTCTGCGGCTACAACATGAGTTCTTACTTCACTCACTGGCTCGAACTCGGCCTGCAGTTGCAGGCGTCCGGCGCGACGCTGCCCCGCATCTTCTGCGTGAACTGGTTCCAGACCGATGAGCAGGGTCAATTTATCTGGCCAGGCTTTGGCGAGAACATGCGCGTGCTCAAGTGGATGCTCCAGCGCATCGAAGGCTCGGCGCAAGGCGAAGAGAATCTGTTCGGCATCACGCCCTTGCATGACGAGATCAGTTGGGAAGGCCTGGACTTTGATCCGGCCAAATTCCAGCGCATTACCGCCATCGATGCCGAAGCCTGGCGCAAGGAACTCGATTCGCATGCCCAGCTATTCGACACGCTCGCACACCGCTTGCCTGCAGAGCTGTCGGCCTGCCTGGAGCAGCTGCGTGCAAGACTGGACAGGTGATTCAATCCAGGGGCTGCAAATCGGGCATGCTTGCGGGCGGCAGGGTCATTTTCCGCTCCCACTGCGCGAGCGGCAGCGGTGGTGATTGTTGCCAGATGCGGCGCACGGTAGCTTTCAGGGCTTCTGTGTCGCGGTTGCCCGGCCAGTAGCTTGGTATCGTGGGCTGCCACGCGCCGCCGGGGCCTGTTCGCTGCGCGATCCGGAAACGGAATGAATAATTGCCTGTGCCCAGGCCCATGCGCAGATCTGTCACGATAAGTTCGCCATTGATCTCGTCATAGCGCAGCCAATCGTCGGTGAACCACTGCAGTCCTTTCAGTTGGGGAAATGGCGGCAGTTCATTGGCCATGGCTGTGTTCAAGGGAAGGATAATACGTTCGGGCGCCGCGCTATCCAGCAGGCTGCTGATGACTTCCACGTAGCGGTCATCGGCCGTTCGCGCCACGACGCGCCAAAGCAGGATATTGAATGGTTCGGGAGTTGAAAACATCGATACTGTGCGCAAGCCGTCCCGTTCGAGAAGTCCGCCGACACGTTGTTCTATCGTGGCTTTGGCGACCAGCGACAAGGCAATATAAGCGGTACTGATGCCAAGCGCCCATACCAGGGCGCGCTGTGACCGCCGTCCAACGCCGGCGATGGCAGCCAGCAGCACGGCGAACAGCATAGGCAAGGTATAGAACGGATCGATAATGAAGAGGCTGGACCAGCTTGCCGGCGTGGGCTTGAGCGGCCACCATAACTGTGTGCCGTAGCTGGTGAACGCATCAAGCAAGGGATGTGTCAGGAGTATCAGGCATAGTGTCAGCAGCAAGCGGCCGCTTCCATACTCTTGCGTCGGCCGCCAGCGCCGTAAGGCCGCCGTCAGCAGGAGCGCGACGCCGGTCAGGACGAATAGGGAATGCGAGAACCCGCGATGATTGATCATGCCGGAAATCGGGTCGCCATAATCGATAAGTACATCCAGATCGGGCAGTGTGGCAAGCGCGGCGCCGGCCAGCAAGGCCTTGCGTCCATGGAAACGTCCGACCATGGCGCCGGAAATGCTGGCGCCCAATACGGCTTGTGTCAGTGAGTCCATAAAAAAACCTGAAATTGATTGCGGCTCAATTTAGCATTTGCAGGAAACTGCCGTTGGATCATTTGCGAACCTGGACGAAGAGTATTGGGGTTTACGAGAGAATTGCCCACTTTTCGCGAACTATTCATAAAAAAGGGGTATGTTTAGGGTTGGATTGGATTTTTTTGATTGTGAGGCCATTATGCTAGTCAAACCACGAACCCCAACGCCATTTCGTCCACTGCAAACAGACACCCTGCTGCTCATCAATGAAGAACGCGCAAAGCAGGCGTCGGCCAAGAGCATTATCAGCATGAGCGGTGTGGGCAACGAGCGCTATGGCAAGAAGCACGTAAAGTCGCCGGCTTAATGGGGCTGCCAGGCCAAAGACGTTAAAATACGGGGTTCCGGCTCTTTCCTGTTTTAACCACCATGGCCAACTTTCTTGTTGCTGCACTATACAAATTCGTTCACCTGCCCGATTTCGAAGCCTTGCAGGCGCCTCTGCTGGCATGCTGCGAAACGCATGAGGTAAAGGGTACCTTGCTTCTGGCGGAAGAAGGCATCAACGGCACTATCGCCGGATCACCGGCGGGGATTAACGCCGTGCTGGATTTCTTGCGCAACGATCCGCGCCTGCAGACCTTGGTGCACAAGGAATCCTGGGCCGACAAAATGCCGTTCTACCGCATCAAGGTAAAACTCAAGCGCGAAATCGTGACCATGGGCGTACCGAATGTGCACGCCGAGACCATGGCCGGCACCTATGTAAAACCCCAGGACTGGAATGCGCTTATCGATGACCCGGACGTCGTCGTGGTCGATACGCGCAACGACTACGAAGTGTCCATCGGTACATTCAAGCGGGCCGTCAATCCGCACACCACCAGCTTTACCGAATTTCCCCAGTGGGTGAAAGAGCAGTCGGCCGAAGGCGGCGTATTGCACAACAAACCGCGCCTGGCCATGTTCTGCACCGGCGGCATACGCTGCGAAAAATCCACCGCCTACATGCGCAGCCTAGGATTCGACGAGGTGTATCACCTGGAAGGCGGTATTCTCAAATACCTCGAAACGATGCCGTCCGAAGAAAGTCGCTGGGACGGCGAGTGTTTCGTCTTCGATGAACGGGTTTCGGTCATGCATGGCCTTGAACAGGGTCACTACGAGTTCTGTCGGGCTTGCCGTCTGCCGCTCAGCGCTGCCGATAAATTGTCCGAGCATTTTGTCGACGGCGTCAGTTGTCCGCATTGCCATGACAAGCATACCGACGAGCAGAAGCAACGGTTCGCCGAACGTCAGAAGCAGGTCGAGCTGGCCAGGCAACGGGCCGACAGGCATATCGGTGTGCGTGTCGAGCTGAAAAAAGCCGCCAAAGAGAAGGCCATGAAAGAGAAGGCGGAAGCCACGGCCGCTGCGGCAAAGGTCGGCGCATAATTGATCCCTGTCCTTTATTCGTTCCGTCGTTGTCCATACGCCATGCGCGCGCGATCGGCTGTGGTTGCCAGCGGCCTGGTCTGTGAGCTGCGCGAAGTGGCATTGCGCAATAAGCCCCAGGCCTTGCTCGATGCATCGCCGAAAGCCACCGTTCCGGTGCTGGTGGATTCCGATGGCGCGGTTATTGAACAGAGCCTGGATATCATGCTGTGGGCCTTGGGGCATAACGACCCGCTTGCATGGCTGCCTTCCGCTACCGGCGGCCTATCCTCCATGACGGACCTGATTGCGGAGTGCGATGGCGAATTCAAGCACCATCTCGATCGCTATAAGTACCCTCAGCGCTACGACAACACCGATGGTCGCGTTCATCGGGAAGAGGCGGCATCATGGCTGCTTCAGATCGAGTCGCGCCTGGCGCGAACTCCTTTCCTGTTTGGGGCCAATCAGACGATGGCCGATGCAGCGATCGCACCGTTCGTGCGCCAATTTGCCCATACCGATCTTGAGTGGTTCGAAGGCCAGCCCTGGCCGCATCTACAGGCCTGGTTGCAGCAATGGTCGCAGTCGGCGCTGTTCGAACGCATCATGGGGAAGTATCCGCCATGGGCGCCAGGGCAGGCGCCGCTGTTGTTCCCGGGCTAGGCCGCAGAAGGGTGCTGCGAGCCCAGGCCGTCCGCAGCTGTGCAAGGGCCGAGTCAGGCAGCACGGCCTGCCGCGTTAATTGTTGACGTGCAGGTTGTTGTCTTTGATGAGCTTTTCAAAACGCACGACCTCTGTGTCGATCAGGGCCTTGAGCGCGGCAGGGCCTTGTTCGTCCTGCTTGGGAATGGGAGCGGCAAAGCTTTGCATCTGCGCGATCACCTTCGGGTCCTCGAACGAGTCGTGAAGTGCCTTGGCGAGTGTTTCGATAATAGCTGGCGGCGTGTCCTTCGGTGCGACGACAGCATTCCAGACATGCAGGTCGAAGCCTGGAACCCCGGCCTCTTTGAACGTGGGGGTATCGGGAAGCTGCTCTACACGTTTATCGCCGGACACCGCGATGGGTAGTATGCGGCCGCCCTTGCTGGCGGGAATCATGGTCACGGTCTGATCGACAACGGCATCTACCGTGCCGGCCATGAGATCGGCAATGGCCGGGCCAGCCCCACGATATGGAACCTGCACGGCCTTGGTGCCGGACACGCTGCTGAAGAAGACCGACCCGATATGGCCCGTGGAACCCGGGCCGGAATGGCCGAAATTGATGGCGGTATCGCTGGCACGCAGCCTTTTCAGAAGTTCCTGCATATTTTTGATGCCGCTTTTCTGGCTGACTGACAGCACCATGGGCACGCTGGCCACCAGGCCGATCGGCGCCACATCTCGGCGCGGGTCATAGCCGGCTTTCGGATAGAGCGTTCCCGCAATGGCGAAGTTGCCCATATTGCCCAGCGATATGGTGTAGCCGTCGGGCTTGGCCTCCATCAGTTTCTTTATGCCTATCATGCCGCCTCCGCCGCCGACATTTTCGACGATGACAGTCTGCTTCAGTTGCCGTCCCATGGCGTCGGCGATGACCCGCGCAAGACCATCTGTAGAGCCGCCGGCGGCATAGGGCACGATCATGGAGATCGCGCGGGAAGGGTAGCTGTCGGCATAGGCCGCAGTGCTTAGCGCAGCAGAAGCCAGCAACGTGATGATTGTGGTTTTCATATCTTGTCTCCAGTGATTGAACAGCGTCCTCCGGAACCGGTGGATCGCGCTCATTCGTTTGCAGGCTTGCTTGCGGCCCCAAGTTCTGTATTGCTCAGGTGCTCCAGCAATTTTGCGACGGCGGTGTGGTCCTGTCCTTTGCCCAGCAGACCGGCCGATGAGGCCCAGAGTTCTCTGCACAAGGACGAAAAAGGCGCAGGCGTGGAGGAATCGACCGCGATGCCCAGGGCTATGGTCAAGTCCTTGACCATCAGGTCGAGTCCGAAGCCCGAATTGAATTCTCGCGATAAAACGAACTGCTTGAATTTTTTCTGAGTCGAATTATTCATGCCAGTGGACGAATTAAGCACGTCTACCATGACATTGGGGTCCAGGCCGAAGCGCTGGCCGATCAGCAGGGCTTCGATCCCGATCAGGAAGCCGCCCGCCGAAACCAGGTTGTTCAAGGCCTTCATTGCATGCGCGCTTCCGACCTCGCCGGTATGGACGATGGATTTTCCCATGCACGAAAGTATGGCGTGGCTTCGTTCAACATGCTGGGCGGGTCCTCCCACCATAATGGCCAGTTCACCAGTGATGGCGCGCGAGACTCCTCCCGAGACTGGGGCATCCAGCAGTACGGCGCCAGCCGCCTCTGCCAGCCCCGCCAGCTTTTGAGTCTGGCTAGGGATGCCCGAACTCATTTCGAGGATCACGGCGCCGTCTTTTATGGACGACAGCACGCCGTTGTCGCCGGTGAGCACTGACTCGACAATGGCGCTGGTTGGGAGCATGGTGATAATGACATCGCTTTGCCGGGCGAGATCGGCGCCTGAGGCCACCGTGGTTGCGCCTATCGTTGCGGCAAACTCATTGGCGGCTTGGGCATTGATATCCATGACCGTCAAGGTGTAGCCTGCTTTGTGCAGGCAGCTTGCCATGGGCTTGCCCATGCTTCCCATTCCGATGAATCCGATGGTGTCGACGGGTTTGCCCATTACTTGGCCTCTTCGTTTTTATATGCGCCTTCTTCTTCGAGCA
>JAKFDW010000394.1:0-14453 GCA_036675955.1 Orrella sp.
TCAGCGAACAGCCCGGAACCTCAAATCCGGGTTTTCGGGGCGTAGCGCAGCCTGGTAGCGCACTTGCATGGGGTGCAAGGGGTCGAAGGTTCGAATCCTTCCGTTCCGACCAATAAAATCAAGGCCTTACAAGTTATTTGCTTGTAAGGCCTTGTCTATTTCTGCTTCGAGAATATTTTTACTCCGGATCTGTTCCGGTTTTTTCTGTCAACACGTATACCGTCGCGAATGGCTTCGTCCGGCTCCCAAGGCAGCCGCACTGGCCCTAGCCAAGCTCAAAAGTGGTTACGCCGAATATCCGTTCGATGGCGATATCCGGCAAATGGCGGTTGTACATGCGCGCCGTGCCAAAAACCTCCTGCATGCCAAGGTCGGCGGCAAGACGCATGGCTGCTACGTTGGGTTCAGGCACATCAAGGTAAACCAATCTGCCATCCTGGACTTCATTACCCAATGCCAGCAACAAAGATGCAGCAATAGTGTCATTATCGGCAAACAACGGCCCGACCTTCCATCCATCGCGGCAAGGGCGAATCACGCCATAACCGCGCAGCGCGTGGCCTTCCCACCAAGCCAGGGCCGCCGAGCCGGGCTGTTTCAGCCAAGCGTCAAGAAACGCCTGGCGCCCCGCTGGAAAGGCGAGGCGGTCGTACTGTGCAATACGGCTTGCGGCAACGCGTCCCACGCCAACAATATAAGGCGCAGGAACCGCCAGGCCAGGTTCGCATCTGGTCCAGGCGTAGCGTATATTGCTGTAAGCTAGGCTAAAACCCGACTTGCGGTAGTTCGCCTGCTGCTCCCGCACGCCGTCCAGGCCGACATTGCGCGCGCCAAACCGTTGTATGGCGCTATTCCATAACTGCAGGCCATAGCCGTGACCACGATATGGCTCTGCCACGATGTAAAGGCCAAGGAAGCCGAAGTCGCGGCCATAGCGCACCGCAGAGATGCAACCTATGGGCGCATCATCCAGCAGGCCGATCAAGAAACCACCCTGGTCGGCCGCAAAGAAAGCCCCTGCATCGTGCAAGCCCGGGTTCCAACCTTCAGCGGCCGCGAGCTCCACGGCAAACTCCATCTCTTCCCGGCGCATTGCCCGGATGCGATATTTTCCTGCCATAGCTGCCTCCAGTGTTATGCGCCAGCCAGGGCGTCACCCATATGGCCGGCCTCTACTGCAAACCGACTAAACCGTTTGTGGCACGCATGACGTAAGCCGAATATCGCATTCTAAGCCTAGGCGTTCCTCTCTATCATTCGTCTAAACGTGTCTGTATCCAGACATGAAAAATCCTGACAAGCCCTCCCCCACCACATTCGTGTGCAAGTGGCGAGACGCGCGTTGCCTCCATTTTTAGAAAATCTCAGGGGAAGGAACACCATGTGCCCATCCGCAAGACGAATGATGCTGTCCGTTCACGGCTGAATGGACCATCATGAAGATAGCGTTTACTTGCCTTTTTTCACTGATTCTGTCCACGACAGCCAACGTCGCCGAAGCGAGAGTGTCGCGTGCCGATTATGACGCATTAATACACGGCGCACGCGACGGCGATTACGAACCGGCGCTCGTCATGCTGCGAGCACACAGCATCGAGCATCCCAGAGACCTGCGCGCGGCCTATGATCGCATACTCATCGCCGGTTGGGCAGCCAATACAGCAGAGGTGATCGCTGCTTACGAAGGGCTGGCCCCGTCCCCAAGCCGGCCACCCTCCAATGTCCTGAAGACAGTTGCCCAGGCCTATCGCGACAGCCAGCGCTGGGACGACGCCCTGGCGCTATACCGCAAGGGCAGGCTGCTGTATCCGCGGCAAACATCGTTCGTCGTCGGGGAGATCAAGGTGTTGACGGACGCCGGCAACACAGACGCCGCGGTATCGCTCGGCCAAGAACAGGTTGAGCGACGTCCGGGCGATGCCGACCTGCGGCTGGCACTCGGCTATGCGTATAGAGGAACGAATTCTCCTTATGCCGCCCTGCAGGAAGCGGACCGCGCCCTCGCCATGGCACCGGGCAAGGATTATGTCAGCCGCGAGTACATCAAGAGCCTGGAGCGGGCCGGCCTGCCGCTCGCGGCCTTGAATTCGGCTGGCCAGCATCCCGGACTGCTCAGCGACAAGGAGATGCGCAATCTGCAGGCGGATTATGTGGCGGAACTCGCCCGCTTGGCGGAAATGCCAACCCGGCAAGAAGCCGAAAGATTCGCTATCGCCGACCGCGCTTTGGCCGAGTACGACCGCCTGATTCCGGCCTGGGAAGCCTTGGGGCCGGAAGCAAGCGAAGAATTATTACGCATCCGGATGGACAGGTTGCAGGTATTGCAGACACGCATGCGCATGCAGGATGTCGTAGACGACTATGAGGCCCTGAAAGCACAAGGCGTGGAGGTGCCGCGATACGTAATGAACGATGTTGCGAATGCCTATCTCTATCTGCGTGAACCGGAAGTCGCGGCACATCTATACAGGCAGGTACTGAACGACAGCTCCAGCAAACTCGACAGTCCCGGCGAGCATCTCAGCAATCAAACCAGACTGTTCTATGCCTTGGTTGAAAGTGAACAATTCGACGAGGCAGCGCAAGTCATCGATGCCGCAAGAAAGTCCCAACCCAAGTGGCGGCGCATAAAAGGCGTACCGCAGCCGGTTCCAAATGACCTGCATGTGTATGCGGAGGAAACCGCGGCCTTAAGCCTGTATTACGCGGACGACACGCCTGCGGCGCAGCAGCGCTTTGAAGAACTCGTGGCCCTGGCACCCAACAACGTGGGACTGCGTGTGGGGCTGGCCCGCGTGTATCGCGGCCGCAGCCTCCCGCGGGCCGCCGAGAACCAGTTGAAGATGGCCGAGCCGTTGGAACCGCGGGGAGCTGAGACTCAGGCGGGACAGGGCTTGACCGCGATCGATTTGCAGGAATGGCGGCAGGCTAATTCGCTGGCCCTTGACCTGGCGGCCCGCTTTCCGGAGGCAAAACAAACCGATACCCTGGCGCGCCGCTGGACTCTTCACAAGAAGGCTGAACTCAGGGTCTCGGGCAACCGCGGTATTGCGTCCGACAGCCCGGTGATCGGTAGCGGCGACTTCAATATAGAAACCGTGCTGTATTCGGCTCCGCTGGACTTCAATTGGCGGGTGTTTGGCGGCGGCGGCTATGCTACCGGCGACTTCGAAGAAGGGACGGGCTATTATCGCTGGCTGCGTACCGGTGTCGAATGGCGGGATCGCGATGTCACCGCCGAACTGGAGGTATCCAGCCATAACTATGGCTACGGCACCAAGCCCGGGGTTCGCGCGAGCGGCGCGTACGATTTCAACGATCACTGGCAGGCCGGCGGATTCGCCGCCCTGCGATCGCGGGAAACGCCCTTGCGCGCACTGCGCAGCGATATCTCTTCGAACAGCCTGGGCGCTTACGTACGCTGGCGCGCCAACGAACGCCGCGAATGGACGTTTACCCTGTCGCCCTCTCGCTTCAGCGACGGAAATAACCGCCTGGTTGGAGTCTTCTCCGGGACTGAGCGGCTATACACGACGCCGACGCTGAAGACCGATCTGCAGGTGAATATCGCAGCGTCACACAATTCCATCGAAGACGTGCCTTATTTCAATCCGCGTTCTGACCTGGAAGTGCTTCCCACGCTCAATCTGACCCATATCCTATATCGCCGTTACGAGACGGTATGGGAGCAGAGCTTCCTGCTGGGCGCGGGACTGTATGCGCAAAAAGGCTATAGCCCGGGGGCAATTGGCGCGCTGGGCTATGGCATGCGCTACCAACCCAGCGACGCCTTCGATGTCGGGGCGACAGTAACCGGCGTGAGCCGACCCTATGACGGCGTACGCGAACGAGAGCTGCGCATCATGTTTGAAATGAATCTGCGTTTTTAGAGAGCCAACATGTTTGTCAACCTTTCCAGCATACGTTTAATGGCCAGCCTCTTTTGTTCTCTTTTACTGCTTGGCGCATGCGCCAAGAACATCCCTGCGTTCGTTCCGCCGGAACAGCGTCCCAGCCATAACTTCAACGAACCCTGGCCCAAGAACAAGTATCTGGCGCTTGGCTACCATGACGTGGAAGACAATGATCCCGATCAGGCCTTCGTAAGTGTAAAAACCGAGAGACTGGAGGAGCAGTTTTCATGGCTACGCGAGAACGGCTATCAGCCTATCACGGTAGACCAGATCCTGGCTGCCAATCAAGGTGGCGAGCCGCTACCCACAAAGGCTGTACTCCTTACTTTCGACGACGGATACCGCAGCTTCTATACCCGGGTGTTTCCGCTGCTGAAGGCGTATAACTGGCCAGCCGTTCTAGCGCCGGTGGGCAAATGGGTGGATACGCCCGACGGCCAGGAGGTGGATTTCGGCGGGCGAATGATAGAACGCGAACGCTTTCTTACCTGGGACCAGATCAGTGAAGTAGCGCGCTCCGGATTGGTCGAAATCGGCGCTCATACCGACGACCTGCACTACGGGATACCGGCGAATCCCCAGGGCAACCTGCTCCCCGCCGCCGCGGTTCGCGCGTATGACCCCGCTACGGGACAGTACGAAACAGACGCGCAGTTCAAGGCGCGCATCGGCACGGATGTAAAACGCATCACGGACAAGATCGTGCGGGCGACCGGCAAGAAGCCCCGTGTGTGGGTCTGGCCCTATGGCGCTGCGAATGGTGAAACCCTGAAGATAGTGCGGGACCACGGCTACTCCCTGATCTTGACACTGGACTCGGGGCTGGGCTCGGTAGACGACCTGACCGACACGCCGCGGGTATTGGTGTCTAACGACCCGCAACTGCGAAATTTTGCAAACGTCAGCATGGTCATGGAAAACAACGAAGTCATGCGTGTCGCTCATGTCGACCTGGACTATGTGTATGACTCCGATCCAGAACAGATGGATCGCAATCTGGGCGATCTGGTGCAGCGCATTGCCGACATGAAGATCACGACTGTTTTCCTGCAGGCATACGCCGATCCGACCGGCGACGGCCTGGTGAAGTCGCTCTATTTCCCCAATCGCCATTTACCGGTGCGCGCCGATCTGTTCAATCGCGCCGCCTGGCAGCTGAAAACCCGCGCATTCGTCAATGTCTATGCATGGATGCCGGTGCTGAGTTATGACCTGGCGCCTTCGATTTCCCGCGTGACCAGCTGGGATCCGGAAACGGGCGAGACAGCAGTCGATAAGGATTACTATCGGCGCCTTTCGCCATTCGACCCGGCAGCCCGACAGAAGATCATCGAAATCTATGAAGACCTGGCCAAACACTCGCTATTCAGCGGTGTTCTTTTCCACGACGATGCCGTGCTGTCCGACTTCGAGGATGCCGGTCCGCATGCATTGGCGGCTTACCAGGCAGCCGGACTGCCGGGCAGTATCGAGGCGTTGCGCGCCGACCCGGATACCTTCCAGCGCTGGACGCGTTACAAAAGCCAGTATCTGGTCGACTTTACCAAGGAACTGACCGAGCACGTGCGTGCCATACGAGGCCCTCAAATCAAGACGGCGCGCAATATCTTCGCCGAACCGATACTTCATCCTGAAAACGAAGCCTGGTTTGCGCAGAACCTGGATGATTTCCTGGCTGCCTATGACTGGACCGCGCCCATGGCCATGCCATGGATGGAAAACGTGCCTGCCGACGAGGCAGACGCCTGGCTGGATAAGCTGGTCACCACCGTGGGCACTCGTCCAGGCGCGCTCAACAAGACGGTATTTGAAATACAGGGACGTGACTGGCGACCGTCTGAAGGACAGGAAGACTCCGGCCATATCGATTCCGCATTGATGGCCCGCTGGTTGAAACGCCTGCAATTGAGCGGCGCTCGCAGCTTCGGCTATTACCCCGATGATTTCACGAAAAACCAGCCCCGGTTGGATGTCATCCGGCCGGCAATCTCAAACGCGTGGTATCCCTTCCATGATTGATCGACTCATCGCCCTGTTGGTGTTATGCATCGCGCTTGGCGCGCCCTTCGGCCTGACTCTTGTATTGACAAGCAGTGTCCTCCTCAACTTTGTCTTTTTCTATCCGCTGTTCATGTCGGGAATCTGGATTGCCGGCGGGCTTTACTTCTGGTTTTATTGGGAGCGGCACTGGAAGTGGCGACCGTACCGCTCGCCTGATCTTGCGGGCCAGCCACTGATAACCGTCATTGTTCCTTGCTATAACGAGGAACAGCATGGCGCGGAGACCATACGGGCGGCGCTGAATCAAGACTATGCGAACATCGAGGTCATCGCAGTGAACGACGGTTCATCCGACGGAACCGCTGCGCTGTTCGACAGGCTGGCGTCCGAAGACCCCAGGCTTCGGGTCATACATCTGGCGCAAAACCAGGGCAAAGCCATGGCATTGCGCATGGGAGCAATGGCGGCACGCAGTGAGTACCTTGTCTGCATTGACGGCGATGCCCATCTTGATCCGGACGCCGTACGGTATTTGATCGCGCCCATGATCCAGAATCCGAATGTGGCAGCCGTAACGGGCAATCCCCGCATACGCACACGATCCACGCTGATCGGACGCATACAAGTTGGCGAGTTTTCTTCCATTATCGGCCTGATCAAACGCACTCAACGCGTTTATGGCCAATTGTTCTCGGTATCGGGAGTGGTTGCGTCGTTCAGGCGCCAGGCGCTGGACCAGGTGGACTACTGGAGCCTGGACATGATTACCGAAGACATCGATATCACATGGAAACTTCAACGCGAAAACTGGACTGTCCTTTATGAGCCGCGGGCGCTGTGCTGGATTCTCATGCCCGAAACTCTACAGGGATTGTGGAAGCAACGAGTACGCTGGGCGCAGGGAGGCGCAGAAGTATTCCTGAAGAACCTGCTGAGTATCTGGAACTGGAAATACCGCAGGCTATGGCCCTTGATGGTCGAATACTGCCTGTCCATCGCCTGGGCGTTCGCCATGGGTCTTTCAGTCGTCCTATGGATACTGGGCCACATTGTGCCTTTGCCCGCCAACGTACAAGTATCAACCCTTCTGCCACCCGCCTTCACCGGCATGGTGCTCGCCCTGGTCTGCCTTCTGCAATTCGTGGTGAGCATCCTGATAGACCGACGTTACGAACCCCGTCTCCCACGCTCGCTGTATTGGATCATCTGGTATCCATTCGCTTACTGGATCATCAACTTTTTCACCACCCTCTTCAGTTTCCCTAAAGTCATGCTCCGCATCCGGCGCCAGCGCGCCCGCTGGTCCAGCCCTGATCGCGGCATAAAGGAGTTGTCATGATTATCACTACGCAACGCTCAAGCATCTTCCTGGCTATTGACGCAACGCTGACCGCCATGGGATGGATCGGCTTCTTCTATCTGTTTACCCGAGGCGTAATGAGTATGGTGGATGTCGCAGCCTACGGAAGCCCGCAAATCTCATTGCTGGACCCTTATGTACCCACCGTAACGACTTTGGCCGCCTATCTGTTGGTGGGAGCCGTGAACGCGCTTGTGCTTGTGCTTTGGGCTCGTTATCACAATCTCTTCTTCAGTGAGCTGTACCGGCCCAAGGCCTTGCCCCGTATCGACGAGAACATGGTCGCGGAGCACTTTCAGCTTACTTTCAACCAGTTGCGAGAGATACAGAGCAGCCGGGTAACGGTGATCTATCACGCAACTGATGGCGCCATAGCACATCTGGAAACCGACCAGTTGCAAGTGCAACCCGCCCACATCGTCACTCCCCTGGAACGCGCGAAAGTCGCCTGACGCAGATAGCGCCTGGATCGAGGCCAACGGCCTAGGCCGTTTGGCTACGGCCACTCAAGCCCGGCTATGACAAAAAGCTGAACACGGCGTAGGCCATCTACCGCATGTTTCGATCAGCTTAGGACCCTAAGATAGATCCATGCATTTCGTTTCTTTACGTTAAGAAGATACGACATAGGGTTACAGACAAGTAGTGCAAGGGGAAGAGGTTCGGGCCGTGAACGGCACCTAACCCAGCCATTCAGCTTCACCGCAACAAAAACGCAAATCGCGGCAGGGAGAGGATTAGATGCGCTTGTTCACTGTGCTTGCCCCACTGGCCATCGCCCTGAACGGCGCCTGCTTTGCGGCAGCAATCCCGGTCGCAAAAGACGCCGAGCAGGCTCAGCCCGTTGAGACAACCGACGCTCTACCCGGCCCAAGGGTAAACAGCCACGACGTCCCGAACGCCTCCCATCAACCACGGAACACGGTGTTCGACGACCCGCTGAGTGGCATTGTCGTCAACCGCACTGTCACGGTGCTGGGCAACGATTTTTATCAATATTTCAGCTCCCGCTGGCGTCAAAAGGACGTCAGTACCAAGTACACGATATCCATCCATGAGCGCCCGTCTGCGCGGTTCGGCAGTGAGATATGGGTGCAATTTCGGCAAAAACGGATGTTCCATGCGTTTTTGCCGCCGGCACGATCGGCAACCAAGAAGATAAGTTGGTCTGCCGTGGAAATGGTCTACCAGAACATCAACGACAGCGAGATTGAACGGATCATGGTGAAAAGCCCTGATCTAGGCCCCGAGGAGATGTAAATGAAAGGAGATAACGTGGCAATAAGAACAGAACACCGCATACGCACCGGACTGTTGATCGTGTCATTGGCGTTGGCAGGCCAAGCCGCTGCAACAGAACTGGTGTATTACCCCTTGAACCCATCGTTTGGAGGCAACCCTCTTAACGGAACCGTATTGTTGAACTCCGCACTCGCCACGAACAAACACACCGACCCTGCTGCAGATGCGTATGGCATCGAAGAAAAGACACCCGCGCAGCTGCTTAACGAGACTATCGAGCGCACGGTGATCAACCGTATGGCCAACGCAGCCAGCGGTCAAGTCATGGATGGCAACGGCAACTTCGTGCCGGGCAGGCTCGAGACGACCAACTTCACCATTACGGTAACTGTGTCCCCGAACAATCCCAATAACCTGACGGTTACGACGCTGGACAAGCTTACAGGCGCTATTACGGTCTTTAATGTGAGCAACCAAGGATGAATACTACAAAAAGAAATAACGCCGCTTATCGGCGGCTGGCCCTGGCTGGGATGACGACGATTCTATGTAGCGCGCTTGGCGCATGCGCCGTACCAAGTACGCCGGTTCAGGTGGCAACCGCAGCACAGTTGACGCCTCCCACCCCAACTTCACATGATCTGCGCAATCTGCCCCCACCAAAGGGCAAGGTTGTTGTGGCGGTCTATGGATTTCGCGATCAAACGGGGCAATACAAGCCGTCTCCAGACAGTTCGTTTTCTACCTCAGTGACGCAAGGGGCCGCGTCAATGCTGGTCAAGGCACTGAAAGAATCCGGCTGGTTCACCCCGGTCGAACGCGAAAGCCTTCAGGAACTTCTCACGGAACGCCGTATTGTCCGCGCCCTGGATGGATCGCAGGCCAAGGACGCGCCCGAAATATACATTCCCGCGCTGGTGCCGGCGTCCATCCTGATAGACGGCGGGATCATTTCTTACGAAAGCAATGTCAGGTCGGGAGGGCTTGGCGCGAAGTTCCTCGGTGTGGGCTTGTCTACTCAATACCGGATGGACCAGGTAACCATAGGCTTGCGCAGTGTCGACATACGCACTGGGCAGGTATTGCAAACCGTGTCCACGACGAAAACGATTTTTTCGTATGAAGTGCGCCCCAGTGTCTACAAGTTCGTGAACTTCAAGGACCTGCTGGAAATTGAAGGCGGCGTCACCAACAACGAACCAGCCCAATTGTGCGTGAAGGAAGCCATAGAAGCAGCCGTCGTGCACCTCACTGTTCAGGGCCTGAAAGACAGGAACTGGGTGCTGAAGAACGAGAGCGACTGGAACCTGCCGGTTATCCAGGACTATCTGCGGGAAGCCACGAACTATGCGGCAGTCCCGATGGAGATTCCCGGTGACGTGAACTAGACAATTGTCTCACTGGCGAGAAACGACAAGTGAAAGCAGCACACCCGTAGCGTCGTACTGCAGTCCGGTACCAAAGACCGCCGGATTGGCTTGCAATATTGGTCTTTATTCTGAGGAGAAATATATGAGCATCAAATTGTCTGCACTTGCCCTTGGCATCACCCTGGCTTACGGCGCCACTGCAGCCATGGCAGCCGATGAAGCCAGCATCCACCAACAAGGCTGGTTCAATGACGCATCCGTTGAACAATTCAACAACAACGGAGCCGTGGCGACGATTTCACAAGGTGGCTTCGGCAATGACGGCGTTATCAAGCAAGAGCAAATCGATCGTTCTCTGGCAACTATCACACAGAATGGAAGTGCCGGATCCGCAACCATCAACCAGGGCGGTCAAATGGGTGAAGGCCAGTGGGTACGCGTCGGTGGGCGCCATCACGGTGGCTGGCAGTATATACCGGGACAGTGGTCCAATGGCGTCAACCAGACAGCACATATCACACAAGCTGGTGGTTACGGTAACGATGCATGGATTACGCAGACCGGCACCAATGTCGACGCCCACATCTACCAGGACGGGGTGCTTAACACGGCCGGGATAGTGCAACACGGCACGGGCGGCGCTCACAACGAGGCAAAGATCGCTCAACGTGGAAAATATAACGACGCCTACATCACACAAACCGGCAATAACCTGGTGGCGTCCGTCAACCAGCGCGGCATCGGACACGAAGCCACTGTAATACAAACGGGTACCGACAAGATCGCGACAGTAACGCAATCCAGCGGTTACCACAACGTGGCGTATATAAACCAGCGTTAACAGCAGTCCGGACAGCAGTAAAAGTTCAACCACAGGCGGGCGTTCCGCCTGCTTGTGGACACCGGACTTACGAACCGTCCCGCCTTAAAGGGATTTTATTGTGAATTTGACATAGATCAAAACATGGGAGAAGTGAAATGGTAGGGGATAGCGACATACAGGTTTGGCTGGAAACGATCGCCAGATCGCAGCCCGCCGTTGTAGTGCCATACGTGCGCAGCAGCGCTGATACCACGTTGCGCTACAAAATGCGGACTGTGAAGAAAAGCGACAGCGGAAAATCAGTGATAGGACAAGGGGGTGTAGTGACGGTGCTGGCGGATGTACCTGCAGCGCTGTCTCGTATGTCATTGAGCCGTTCGCCGAATGATGAATGCGAAATTGACTTGGTGCTTTCCGAAGCCGGCGTGGCTGACCGAAGCTACCATTTCAAGTGTCCCGATTGATTAAAGGCATCCAAGGATTTTGTCTATTTAAAGTAATGACTTACATCGCTTTTCAACGCAGCGGACGCTTGCTTAATAAGCGCTGTACCAATACCATAGAAAGCAACAATCCAGTTGGATATTCGTTTCGCTAACCGCGAAACTGGAAATCTCGATCGACGCTCACAACACGTCTACGAGGAACCTAGGAAGAAGAAGAATGCCGACTATTATTGTCATCGAGCCCCACCCCCTGCTCCGGCTCGGTATCTTGCAGCTTATATCAGATGTCGTTCCCGGTGTGAAGCTGGAGGGTGTCGACCATGCCTCGCCTCCTGGCGAAGGCAACCCATCTGACCGATGCGACCTCCTCTTGCTGTCGATATCTTCACAACAAGATATACACGACCTGGTGACGGCCGCCGACCACTCATACTCGCCAAAGGCAGTGCTGCTGCTGTCCGATAGCAGTGATATGCCGACATCGGCAAAAGGTTTGCCAGCGTCCGTAGCCGGCTATGTGCCCAAGAACGTACCGCCCGAGGTGCTGCAAGCGTCAATACGCCTGGTGTTGGCAGGCGGCACATGCTTCCCTTTACGACCCAATGTAAGCAAGCCGCCGCAGGTATTGACGCCGCTTTACGAGTCAGTCAAGTGGCCTCCGGCTCCCGAGACAAAAAGCAAGCTGCAGCCGGACGCCAATTCCGAATGTCAAATGCTGGGCCTCACTCCCCGCCAGTATGAAGTGCTGGTATTGCTTGCCCGGGGATATCCCATGAAGACGGTGGGCCGCTATTTGAATATTTCCGTCGCCACCGCAAAGGCCCATACCGAAACGCTATATCAGCGCCTCGATGTGCATAACCGCAACGCGGCAGTCTATGCCGCAGTATCGCGGGGAGCTACGCTGGGCTGGGCGTCGATCAGCGGAAACCAGGAGTCTGGCTCAGCACCCATAAAGCCTGAACTGGAAGCCCAGAACACCGTAGACTTCCGCCATGGTGTACAAGCCCGGCAGCGTGCCGGAATCCGTCCTTGAAACGATACCGGCCTGCACGCGCTGGCAGGCCGGTAAAAAACGAAACAGATGGATCAGGCCTCTAGCGTGGCGTCCATCGTGATCTTGGCATTCAGCACCTTGGAGACTGGGCATCCTGCCTTAGCCTGGTTTGCGATTTCGTCGAACCTGGTTTCATCTGCGCCCGGTATGCGCGCTACAACAGTAAGATGACTTGCCGTGATGGCGAAGCCGTCGCCGACTTTCTCCAGGGTCACGGCTGCATTGGTCTTTATGCTTTCCACCGTCAGGCCTGCTTCACCCAGCATCAGCGATAATGCCATTGAAAAGCAGCCGGCATGCGCCGCAGCGATGAGCTCTTCCGGATTTGTTCCGGGGCCGTCTTCGAACCGCGCCTTAAAGCCGTAAGGCGCATTATCCAGCACCCCGGTTTCGGTTGAAATCGTGCCGCCGCCTTCCTTGATACTTCCCTTCCAGACTGCCGATGCATTCTTGATCATGACTGCTCCTTATGTGGACGGATGTAGCGCTACAACAAACCCATTTGCAAGCGCGCCGGCTCGCTGATCATTTCGCGGCTCCATGGCGGATCCCAGACCAGGTCGACGGTAACTTCGTCGACCCCGTGTATGGACAACAATTTACTGCGGGCCTCGTCGGCAATCATTGTGCCCATGCCGCAGCCCGGCGCCGTAAGCGTCATCTGGGCTTCAATGCGGAACTTGTCTTCGCCCAAGGGCAAAACCTTGCAGCCGTATACCAGGCCCAGGTTGACGATGTCTATCGGGATCTCCGGATCGTAGCAAGTGGCCAGCAGGCTCCATGCCGCGTCTTCCACAGACTGGGCCGTGACCGGACCCTCGGGCACGTGCGACTGGGCCTCGATGGGCTCGAATCCCAGCGCATCGCCGTCTATGCCTTCAATCCGGTACAAATTGCCTTCGACGACCACCGTGTAACTGCCGCCCAGTTGCTGGGTGATGGTGGCCGAACAACCTTCCTCGATGGTGACGGGCGAGCCGTAAGGTACGGTTACAGCCGGGCAGTCCCGATTTACGATTACTTCTTGGCGTGCATAACTCATGGAAAACCTCTTTATTCGGTACGGGCGACGTCCCTGGCCTGCGTAATGGCGTTGTGCAACGTATGCCAGGCCAAGGTGGCGCATTTCACCCGGGCGGGAAACTCGCGAACGCCGGAAAGCACTTCGAGCTTGCCGAAATCGCGTCCTTCGGGATGTGCTTCGGTAAGCATGGCGTGCATATCGCGAAACAGGGCCTCGACTTCGCCCACAGGTTTGCCCTTGACCGCTTCAGTCATGAGGGATGCCGATGCCGTGGAGATGGCGCAACCGTGCCCTACAAAACTCGCTTCATGCACCACGCCATCTTTGACCTGGGCATAAATGGTGAGCTGGTCCCCGCACAAAGGGTTGTGCCCCACCGCAGTGTGGCTTGCGTCGTCCATTGCGTGAAAGTTGCGCGGATGACGGTTGTGATCGAAGATCACTTCCTGGTAGAGTTCGCGTAAATCGCCGTACTGTTCAGTCATCCTTAGGTCCTGTTCCAAACAATCTTTGTGCCTTGCGCAAGCCGGCCACAAGCGCGTCGACGTCATCTTGCGTGTTGTACAGGGCGAACGATGCCCGCGCGGTGCCCGGAATACCGAAACGCGTCATCAAGGGCATTGCGCAATGGTGCCCGGCTCGTATGGCGACGCCTTCCATATCCAGGATAGTGCCCAGATCATGCGGGTGTATGCCGTCAACTACAAATGACAGTATGCCCGCCTTGTGCGGTGAGGTGCCTATCAGGCGGATGCCGGGCAGCGCGGCAAGTTCGGCCGTGGCCGCGTCCAGCAGTGACTGTTCGTGGGCGGCAATGATATCCAATCCGATTTCCTGAATGTAACTGATGGCGGCATCCATACCGACGACGCCTGCTATGTTTGGCGTACCGGCCTCGAAACGCTGGGGCACGTCAGCATAGGTGCTGCGCTCAAAACTTACCGTATGTATCATGTCGCCGCCACCCTGCCAGGGAGGCATGTTGGCGAGGATATCGTAGCGTACGTACAAGGCGCCGATGCCGGTAGGACCATAGAGCTTATGCCCGGAAAAGGCATAGAAATCGCAATCGAGCGCCTGGACATCGACCGGCTGATGAGCGACGGCCTGTGCGCCGTCGACCAATACCTTTGCGCCGGCTTCGTGGGCCATTCTTACCATTTCGGCGACAGGATTGACGGTACCCAGCGCGTTGGAAACATGGACTACGCCCACC
>JAKFDW010000395.1:0-2928 GCA_036675955.1 Orrella sp.
GCCGCAATCGCCTTCCGCGCAGCCTTCTTTGGTGCCGGTAAGCCTTGCTTGTTCGCGCAAATACTCAAGCACTGTCTGGGTGACGGAAACAGGGCTTACCTGGCGCAGATGGCCGTTCAGATAAAACTGCAGGGTGTCGCGCCTGCCCATATCGATCACAATGTCATCCAGCCGGAATCGCGCAATTCTGTATATCTGCCGCATGCTTTCATTGCGTTCCTGGGCGGGATCCAGGGCCAGGCGCCGTTCAAGCTGGCCGATGATGCCGGCGCGATCATAGCCGCGCACTGCCAGGATGAAAGGAAAGCCGAACTTGCGCCGGTATGCGGCGTTCAAGCGTGCCAGCAGTGAGAATTCCGCAGGCGAGCATTGATCAAGCCCGGCTCCAGCCTGTTCTCGTGCCGATTCATCCGTCAGCACCCCGCGCATCGCCGCCTTCCCGGCTAAATCGGGATGAGCCTTGATCAAGGCAAGCCTGGTCTGGAGGTCTGCCGCCTCGACCACGGCCACCATGGCCTCGTGCAAAGCATCTACATGGTCGAAAGGCCGCTGCTTTACTGCGCATTCCGCGACCCAGGGCGAGCACTCGAATACGCCCGCCAGGAGAGACACGAAGTCGTTCGACGGCATGGCGTTCAACTCGGCCAGCGTAACCGTTGCCTTCATGCGGACTCCAGTTTTTCAATGTAAGGATGCTTGTCTATCCAGTGACGCGCAATGGCGGCCCGCGTCGGAATCCACACCCGATCGCGACTTTGCACATAGTCCAGAAAACGTTGCAGGGCCGCGAACCGGCCGGGCCGTCCGATAAGGCGGCAGTGCAAACCCACAGACAGCATTTTGGGTGTCGTGGCGCCTTCTGCATACAGGACATCGAATGCGTCTTTAAGGTAAGCATAGAATTGCTCACCCGTATTGAAGCCCTGCGCGGTCGCAAACCTCATGTCGTTGGTATCCAGCGCATACGGAACGATCAACTGAGGTTTGATCCGACCGTCGGTACGCCGCAGCGGCATCCAGAACGGCAGATCGTCGCCGTAATAATCCGAATCGTAAAGAAAGTCTCCTTCGTCCGCGATGATACGTCTGGTATTGGGGCTGTCACGCCCGGTATACCAGCCTTCCGGCGGCTTGCCGGTCAAGCGCGAGACCACTTCGATGCATTGCCGGCAATGCTGGCGCTCCAGGGCCTCCGGCAAGGATTGGTAATGGATCCAGCGGTATCCGTGGCAGGCAATTTCATGACCCGATTCGACAAAAGCGCGGGCGACCTCGGGATTGCGTTCCAGGGCCATGCCGACAGCAAAGACAGTCAGTGACAGGCCGCGGCGTTCGAATTCGCGCAACACCCGCCAGACGCCCGCGCGCGAACCGTATTCGTAAATGGATTCCATGGAAAGGTGGCGTTCGGGATAGCTTGCCGCACCGATGATTTCCGACAGGAATTGCTCGGAACCGGCATCGCCGTGCAATACACTGCTTTCGCCGCCCTCTTCATAATTCAACACGAACTGGACAGCAATGCGGGCCTGCCCCGGCCAGTCGGCCTGCGGGGGATGGCGGCCATATCCGGCCATATCGCGGGGATAGTCAATATCCATGGGTTCTCCGGTCATTGAAATGTATGCCCATCAGCGATCCGCCTTTCCCGGTTAACCTTGACAATTATTCAGGCAGCCCAGAGAATCGTCAACACATGGTTGAGGCCAAGCTGCCGCAATAACGGAGAGACGCCGATGGGCAAACTTACCACCCACGTTCTGGACACCATGCACGGCCTGCCCGCTCAAAATGTCCGGATCAGCCTTTTTTCGGTGGACGGCGACAGCCGCAGTCTGCTCAAGCAGCTTCTCACCAACGGCGACGGCCGCTGCGACCAACCGCTATTGCAGGGCGAAGAATTCCGTGCCGGTACGTATGAGCTGGTCTTCGACGCCGGCGAATACTTCGCCGACAGGGGCGTCGACGCTCCCGAACCGCGTTTTGTCGACAAGGTGGCCATCCGGTTCGGCGTCGCGAGGCCCGAGCAAAACTACCATGTGCCCCTGGCGGTCACGCCCTGGGCCTGGTCTACCTACCGAGGCAGTTAGCGCGACGCCGGCCAAGCAAAATGGAGCCGCCAATGCAAGCCTATCTGCTGGAATTCGGCAACCTGCTCCTGCGATGGCTGCATGTCGTGGCCGCCGTCGCCTGGATCGGCGAGTCGATCTACTTTGTCATGCTCGACAACAGCCTGAAACCGACGCGGGATGCGGCTGCGCGAAAGCGCGGTGTATTCGGCGAAATGTGGGCGGTGCATGGCGGCGGCTTTTATCACAACCAGAAATACCTGACGAACCCTGCCGGACTGCCCGACGATCTTCACTGGTCCTTCTGGAAGGCCTATTCCACCTGGTTATCCGGTTTCGCCCTGTTTGCCGTCCTGTATCTTGCAAAACCGGATGTTTATCTGGTGAATTCCGCCAGCCCATGGGCCTGGGCTGCAGCGCTTGCCCCATGGCAGGCCTGTGCGGCCGCCGTGATTTTCCTGCTTGCCGGATGGGTGGTCTACGACCTGCTGTGTCGCCGCATAAGCCCTGGCATGAACCGCGACGGTCTGCTAAGCGCAGCGGTAGGTGTGATGATGGTGGTGGTCGCCTACCTGACCACGCAGATGTTTCAGGGCCGGGCGGCCTTCCTGCTCACCGGTGCCGTCATGGCGACCTGCATGTCGGCCAATGTGCTGTTCTGGATTATTCCTGGACAGCGGCGCATGGTGGCGGCATTGAAAGCGGGCGCCAGGCCCGATCCGCTGGACGGCATGCGGGGCAAGCAAAGATCGGTGCACAACACCTACTTCACACTGCCCGTCGTGCTCCTGATGCTCAGCAATCACTATTCGTTCACCTTTACGAGCCCCCATGCCTGGATCATCCTGAGCCTGTTCAT
>JAKFDW010000396.1:0-8363 GCA_036675955.1 Orrella sp.
GCGCGCCGGCTACCGGGCCATCTACCTTTCCGGCGGCGGCGTTGCCGCCGGCTCGCTGGGCTTGCCCGATCTGGGCATCAACACGCTGGATGACGTGCTGACCGACGTGCGCCGCATTACCGACGTGTGCGACCTGCCTTTGCTCGTCGATATCGACACGGGCTTCGGACCGTCCGCCTTCAATATTGGGCGTACAGTAAAAAGCCTGATCAAGTTCGGCGCAGCCGCCTGCCACATTGAAGACCAGGTCGGTGCCAAGCGCTGCGGCCACCGGCCGGGCAAGGAAATCGTCACAACGCAAGAAATGGCCGATCGCGTCAAGGCTGCCGTCGATGCCCGTACCGACAGCGACTTCTTCATTATTGCCCGTACCGACGCCATCGCCGTCGACGGCGTGGACGCCGCGCTGGAACGCGCCGTCGCCTGCGTCGAAGCCGGTGCCGATGCCATTTTCGCTGAAGCCTCGTACGACCTTGCCACCTATGATCGCTTTACCAAGGCATTGAAGGTACCCGTGCTGGCCAATATCACTGAATTCGGGCAGACGCCGCTGTTCAGCGTCGACGAGTTGGCCTCGGCGGGCGTGGGCATGGTGCTCTACCCGCTATCGGCATTCCGCGCGATGAACAAGGCCGCCGAATCGGTATACACGGCAATACGCAAGGACGGGCATCAGAAGAATGTCATCGACATGATGCAAACTCGCGAAGAACTCTATGACCGCATCGGCTATCACGAGTTCGAATCCCGACTAGACGCGCTATTTCAGCAAGGCAAATCGAAATAACCTTCCAGGAGTTGAGACATGGCTACAAACGAAATCAAAGATAACAAGCCCGGCCCAAAACCCAAGAAATCCGTTGCCCTGTCGGGCGTGGTCGCAGGCAATACCGCCCTGTGCACAGTCGGACGCAGCGGCAACGATCTGCACTATCGCGGCTATGACATTCTCGATATTGCTGAAAGTAGCGAGTTCGAAGAAGTTGCGCACTTGCTGATACACGGCAAGTTGCCCACCAAGGCCGAACTCAAGGCTTACAAAGAAAAACTGCGCAGCCTGCGCGGACTGCCCGCCGCGCTGCAAAGCGCGCTGGAAGCCTTGCCGGCGGCCAGCCATCCCATGGATGTCATGCGCACGGCGGTGTCGGTGCTGGGTTGCGTCCTGCCCGAAAAGGACGACCACAACATTCCCGACGCACGCGACATCGCGGACCGCCTGATCGCGAATCTGGGCTCTGCCCTTCTGTACTGGTACCACTTCAGCCATAACGGCCGCTTCATCGATGTGCAAACCGACGATGACAGCATCGGCGGGCATTTCCTGCACCTGCTGCACGGTACTGAACCCAGCGCCGAATGGGTCCGGGCCATGCACACCTCGCTGAACCTGTACGCCGAGCACGAATTCAACGCTTCCACCTTTGCCAGCCGCGTCATTGCCGGCACGGGCTCCGACATGTATTCCGCCATTGCCGGCGGTATCGGGGCGTTGCGCGGGCCCAAGCACGGCGGGGCCAACGAAGTCGCATTCGAAGTCCAGAAACGCTACGACTCTCCCGACGAGGCCGAGGCCGACATCCGCCGCCGCGTCGAGAACAAGGAAGTCATTATCGGTTTCGGTCACCCGGTGTACACCGTTTCCGATCCGCGCAATAAAGTGATCAAGGAAGTATCGCGCAAGCTGTCCAAGAAGCAAGGCAACATGAAGATGTTCGACATTGCCGAACGGCTTGAGACAGTCATGTGGGATGCCAAGAAAATGTTCCCGAATCTGGACTGGTTCTCGGCCGTTTCCTATCACATGATGGGCGTGCCTACGGCCATGTTCACGCCGCTGTTCGTGATTGCCCGCACCGCCGGCTGGTCTGCGCATATTCTTGAACAGCGTGCCGACAACAAGATCATCCGCCCGACGGCCAACTACATTGGCCCCGAAGATCAGACCTTCGTACCGCTCGCCAAGCGCTGATCGCGACAGCAGCACAAGCCGGGCATTGCGCCCGGCTGTTCTTCGCCTCCGCACTACCCCTGGACATCACATCTCAATCTTCCGGATGCCATGAATACAGCAAACCGCAAACCCCTGCCCGGTACAGACCTGGACTATTTCGATGCACGAGCGGCGGTCGACGCCATCCAGCCCGGCGCTTATGACAAGTTGCCATATACGTCGCGCGTACTGGCCGAAAACCTGGTGCGTCGCTGCGATCCTGCCACGCTGACTGCTTCGCTCAAACAGCTTATCGAGCGCAAGCGCGATCTGGACTTTCCGTGGTTCCCGGCGCGCGTGGTATGCCATGACATCCTGGGCCAGACCGCGCTGGTCGACCTGGCCGGCCTGCGCGACGCCATTGCGGCAAAAGGCGGCGATCCCTCACTGGTCAACCCGGCAGTGCCCACGCAGCTGATCGTGGACCATTCGCTGGCAGTCGAGCATGGCGGTTTCGAGAAAGATGCATTCGCCAAGAATCGGGCCATCGAAGATCGCCGCAACGACGATCGCTTCCATTTCATCAACTGGACCAAGAAGACATTTAAGAATGTCGACGTAATCCCGCCTGGCAACGGCATCATGCACCAGATCAACCTGGAACGGATGTCGCCGGTGGTGCACGCGCGCGACGGCGTCGCCTACCCGGATACACTGGTCGGCACCGACAGCCATACTCCGCATGTCGATGCGCTGGGCGTGATCGCCATCGGCGTGGGCGGCCTGGAAGCGGAAAGCGTGATGCTCGGCCGCGCATCCTGGATGCGCCTGCCGGATATCATCGGCGTCGAATTGACAGGCAAGCTGCGGCCGGGCTCCACCGCCACCGACCTGGTGCTGGCGCTGACCGAATTTTTGCGTAACGAAAAAGTCGTCTCGTCGTACCTGGAGTTTTACGGCGATGGGGCTGCCCACCTGACGCTGGGCGATCGGGCGACGATTTCCAACATGACGCCGGAATACGGCGCCACTGCCGCGATGTTCTACATCGATCAACAGACCATCGATTACCTGAAACTCACCGGCCGTGATGACGAACAAGTCAAGCTCGTTGAAACCTATGCCAGGCAGGCCGGCCTGTGGGCCGACAGCCTCAAGAACGCCGAATACGAACGCGTACTCCGCTTCGACCTGTCCACCGTCGTGCGCAATATCGCCGGGCCGTCCAATCCGCATCGGCGCGTACCGACTTCCGAACTCGCGGCGCGCGGCATATCGGGCAAGGTGGAAAACGAACCCGGCCTGATGCCGGACGGCGCGGTCATCATTGCCGCGATCACCAGTTGTACCAACACCAGCAATCCGCGCAACGTGATTGCAGCCGGCCTGCTGGCCCGCAATGCGAACGCCCGCGGCCTGACCCGCAAACCCTGGGTCAAGACTTCGCTGGCGCCGGGATCCAAGGCGGTACAGCTTTATCTTGAAGACGCCAAGCTTCTGCCTGAGCTCGAAAGCCTGGGTTTCGGCATTGTCGGCTTTGCCTGCACCACCTGTAATGGCATGAGCGGCGCTCTGGACCCAGTCATCCAGAAAGAAATCATCGACCGCGACCTGTATGCCACAGCCGTGTTGTCGGGCAACCGCAACTTCGACGGCCGCATCCACCCGTACGCCAAACAGGCTTTTCTGGCCTCGCCGCCACTGGTAGTGGCCTATGCCATCGCCGGCACGATACGCTTCGATATCGAAAAAGATGTGTTGGGCATCGACAAGGACGGCAAGCCGGTCACGCTGAAAGACCTCTGGCCATCCGATGAAGAAATCGATGCCATCGTGGCAACCAGCGTCAAGCCCGAGCAATTCCGCCAGGTCTACGAGCCGATGTTCGCGGTCAGCGCCAACAGCCAGGAGCAGCTCAGCCCGCTCTACGATTGGCGGCCGACCAGCACTTATATCCGCCGCCCACCCTACTGGGAAGGCGCACTGGCCGGCGAGCGCACGCTAAAAAGCATGCGTCCGCTGGCGGTGCTGGGCGACAATATCACTACCGATCATCTGTCGCCGTCGAACGCCATTATGTCCAACAGCGCCGCCGGTGAATACCTGAGCAAAATGGGCTTGCCGGAAGAAGACTTTAATTCTTATGCGACGCACCGCGGCGATCATCTCACCGCACAGCGCGCGACCTTCGCAAACCCCAAATTGTTGAACGAAATGGTCCAGGAGAATGGCCAGATCAAGCAGGGTTCGCTGGCGCGCATCGAGCCCGAAGGCAAGGTATCGCGCATGTGGGAAGCCATCGAGACCTACATGGAACGCAAGCAGCCGCTCATCATCGTTGCGGGCGCCGACTACGGCCAGGGTTCCTCGCGCGACTGGGCCGCCAAGGGCGTGCGGCTGGCGGGTGTCGAAGCCATCGTTGCCGAAGGCTTCGAACGCATCCACCGCACCAACCTCGTAGGCATGGGCGTGCTGCCGCTTGAGTTCAAGCAGGGCGAGAACCGCAAGACGCTGAATATCGACGGCACAGAGACCTTCGATGTCGTGGGCGAATGCACGCCGCTGGCGACGCTGACGCTGGTAATCCATCGCAAGAACGGAGAACGTACCGAAGTGTCCGTCACTTGTCGTCTGGACACGGCGGAAGAAGTGTCCATCTACGAGGCTGGCGGCGTATTGCAGCGTTTTGCGCAAGACTTCCTGGAATCCACTGCGACCGCTTGAGCATAGAGGAATTTTTCATGGCACACGCACCCCAGATCAAGGTCCCCGCCGTCTATATGCGGGGCGGCACCAGCAAAGGCGTATTCTTTCGCCTGCAGGATTTGCCCGAGCCGGCGCAAGCGCCTGGCGCGGCGCGCGATGCACTGCTGATGCGCGTCATCGGCAGCCCCGATCCCTACGGCAAGCATACAGACGGCATGGGAGGCGCAACCTCCAGCACGAGCAAGACGGTCATCCTGTCCAAAAGCAGCAAACCCGGCCACGACGTCGACTATCTGTTCGGCCAGGTCTCCATCGACAAGGCATTCATCGACTGGAGCGGCAATTGCGGCAACCTCTCGGCGGCGGTGGGACCCTTCGCGCTCAGCAATGGCCTGGTGGACGCCAGCCGCATTCCGCAAGACGGCATGGCGACGGTACGCATCTGGCAGGCCAACATCGGCAAGACCATTGTTGCGCACGTCCCCATCACCCAAGGCGCCGTGCAGGAAACGGGAGACTTCGAACTTGACGGCGTCACCTTCCCCGCGGCGGAGGTGCAGCTTGAATTCATGGATCCGGCTGCGGATGAAGAAGGCGCGGGCGGCTCCATGTTCCCCACCGGCAACCTGGTCGACGACCTTGACGTACCCGGCGTCGGCACATTGAAAGCCACCATGATCAACGCCGGCATCCCGACCATTTTCGTCAATGCGGAAGACATCGGCTACACCGGCACCGAGCTGCAGGATGCCATCAACGGCGACCCCAAGGCGCTGGCGAAATTCGAAACCATACGCGCCCATGGCGCATTGCGCATGGGCCTGGTCGAGCATATCGACGAAGCGGCCCATCGCCAGCACACTCCGAAAGTCGCTTTCGTCGCCAAGCCGGCTGCTTACGTCGCCTCCAGCGGCAAGCAGGTCGATGCCGCCGATATCGACCTGCTGGTGCGCGCGGTGTCCATGGGCAAGCTGCACCACGCCATGATGGGAACGGCCGCCGTCGCCATTGGCGCCGCGGCCGCCATTCCGGGCACGCTGGTGAACCTGGCGGCTGGCGGGGGCGAGCGCGATGCAGTACGCTTTGGGCATCCATCGGGAACCTTGCGGGTGGGCGCAAAGGCAAGCCAGGAAAGCGGCGACTGGACAATCACCAAAGCCCTTATGAGCCGCAGCGCCCGGGTATTGATGGAGGGATGGATACGCGTGCCTGGCGACGCGTTCTAGGGATTTCACCGACCGTTATCCGGAGGCCAAGTCGACATGAAAACTGACTATCGTCCCGGCTGGGACCCAGTCCTGACCGATATCGTCGATTATGTTCGGCACTACGAAATCGAATCGACACTTGCCTACGAAACCGCGCGCCTGTGCCTGATCGACACCCTGGGCTGCGGTCTGGAGGCCCTGGAATACCCCGCCTGCACCAAACTGCTCGGACCCATCGTTCCCGGTACGGTGGTGCCCAACGGCGCCAAAGTGCCCGGCACCCAATTCCAGCTGGATCCCGTGCAGGCGGCCTTCAACATCGGCGCAATGATACGCTGGCTCGATTTCAACGACACCTGGCTGGCCGCGGAATGGGGCCACCCTTCGGACAACCTGGGCGGCATCCTGGCCACGGCGGACTGGCTCTCGCGCAACGCCATTGCCGCAGGCAAGGCGCCGCTTACCATGCGCGACGTCCTGACCGCCATGGTCAAGGCTCACGAGATCCAGGGCTGCATTGCACTTGAGAACTCATTCAACAAGGTCGGCCTGGACCACGTGGTGCTGGTCAAGGTGGCTTCCACGGCGGTGGTGTCCCAGCTGCTGGGCTTGACGCAGGATGAAACCCTTAATGCAGTCTCGCTGGCCTGGGTCGACGGCCAGAGCCTGCGCACCTATCGCCATGCGCCCAATGCCGGCAGCCGCAAAAGCTGGGCGGCCGGAGACGCCACCAGCCGGGCCGTTCGCCTGGCTCTTATCGCAAAAACCGGTGAAATGGGATACCCCTCGGTTCTGTCGGCGAAAACCTGGGGCTTCTACGACGTGCTGTTCAAAGGCCAGCCTTTCAAGTTCCAGCGGCCTTACGGCAGCTATGTCATGGAAAATGTGCTGTTCAAGATATCCTTCCCGGCCGAATTCCATGCTCAAACGGCGGTGGAATGCGCAATGGAGATCCACCGGAAACTACAAGGCCGCGGCAAGACTGCTGACGATATCAAGAGAATCACGATACGGACACACGAGGCGTGCATGCGCATTATCGACAAGAAAGGGCCGCTGGATAATCCGGCCGACCGGGATCATTGCATACAGTATATGGTGGCGGTCCCGGTGCTGTTCGGACGCCTTACCGCCGGCGACTACGAAGACGCCATAGCCGCCGATCCGCGCATCGATGCGCTGCGCGACAAGATGATCTGCATCGAAGATCCTGCCTTCACCGCCGACTACCACGATCCCGATAAGCGCTCGATCGCCAACGCGTTGACCGTGGAGTTCAATGACGGCAGCAAGCTGGATGAAATCGTGTGCGAGTACCCTATAGGCCACAAGCGGCGCCGCAACGATGGCATGCCATTGCTGGAAGCAAAGTTCCGCACGAATCTCGCACGCCGCTTCCCATCCAAACAGCAACAACAGATCTTGAACGTGTCGTTGGACCAAAAGGCGCTGGAAACCATGCCGGTGCACGAATACGTGGACCTATACGTCATCTGACGCCCAGGGTGGCGCCGCAGGCGGTATCATGCGCCTTCGGCGTTGCATTGCCTGCATGAGGCAGGCCAACCCGGCAAGCGCGTTCCCTTTTACTTTCCAAAGCCATAGCTCTAAGCCTATATGTTTCAAACTTTTGTCCTGTATGCCCTTCCCTTCAGCTTCACATTGTTGGTGGCATGCGCACTGACCTCTCTTGTTTCAGCATTCGTCCTGCTGCTGTTCCGGCTTAGGAAAACCAACGAAGTCCTGCGCCACCCCTATTTGAAGCACCAGCCCTGGGAGCGCTACCCCTTGTCGATACGCGCGTCCATCCTGCTCGACTACTTTCTGCGGCTCGCTTTTCCCAAAAGCAAGTTCTGGGTTGCAGGAGAGGCGAACAGGCTGCTTCCCCACGTTGAACCGGCCGACGTTCCGATCGGAATCAAATGGCCGGTGATCGGCCTGTGGGCCGGCTGCTTTATCGGTATGGCCGCCATGCTGGTGCTGTGGACGCTGATCCTGCTTACAATGAATGCCTGACCACACCCCATACTGCCCAGGAGCCGCAATGAGCCGTAGCATCGAAAACAACTCCAGCCTGCAACGCTTTGAATGGGTGGAGGACGGCATCCTGAGCGTACTGGATTACCAATTGCAAGACGGGGTGATGGTCATCACCCACACCGGCGTGCCGGAAGCTATAGGCGGGCGCGGCATTGCCGCCGACCTCACGCGATATGCGCTAGATACCGCCCGCGAAAATTGCTGGACGGTCCGCCCGCTGTGCTCCTATGCCGCAGCGTATATAAAACGACATCCCGAATACGCCGACCTGCTGGGCTGATTCCACTGCGGTGCTGGCATCGTTCGCCAAAGGTGGACTGACTTCACCGCGAATATTGGCTTCGTCGCCACAAATGCGCCTCTTATGTCTTATATAAGATATAAGACAATTGCTTCCGGCCGCCCTTCCTTCTACAATTGAGGGAAGCAATATTTCATTCATCATCGAATAAAAGGGCATGCATAATGCTGGACTCATA
>JAKFDW010000397.1:0-2367 GCA_036675955.1 Orrella sp.
CGCGCATCGGTTTGCTGCATGTGCGCGAGCTGCACCTGCAGCTTCGAAGGATGCCACCAGTCGTCGCTGTCGAGGAACGCGATGTAGCGACCCGTCGCCGCATCGATGCCCGCGTTGCGGGCGGCGGCGACCCCCGCATTGGATTGGCGCAGGGCGACCACGCGGGAATCCAATGCCGCAGCCTGCTGGATCAAGCCCCAGGATTCATCCTTCGACCCGTCGTCAACAACGACGAGCTCGACGTCGGCGTAGGTCTGCTCCAGCACCGAGCGCATGGAATGCATGATGGTCCGCGCAGCGTTGAAGGCCGGCATCACCACGCTTACCCGCATGTCGGTGGGCAGCATCATGGGGACGCACGCTGCTGGTGCGGCCGGCGAATCGGGGCAACTGCAGGATTCGCGTGATTTTCCCTTTCCAACTTCAAATGGCACGCCACAGGTAGACGTTGGGATCGCATGGAATCCGGTCCGTGCATTCCGCACTCACCGTTGCGCTGACGCGCGGTCGCCATCGGCAGCTACCGTGCGCACCCGGAACTGGTCGAATGCTTTTCCCAGCATTGGAGACAGGTAACTCGCTCCGAACACGCTGAGATGCCCCCTGTCGCGATATAACGGCTTACCTTCCACGGCATACCGGCAACCCGACGCCTCGCAAAGCCAGGCGCCAGGACGGCTCAGCAGCAGGCCGGCATCCGCCTGCAACCCGTCGGCCACGCGATAGAAAGCCGCCGTCTTGCGAGTGTATTCCTGAAGGCTGACCTGCCTTGGCAATTTGCCATCGTATTGCGCCGCTGTCGCCATCAGCAGGGGGACGTCGCCCGGCGGAGTGGGCGTCGGGCCGATCACCCATACGCGCTTGTCCATGGTTCGCAGCTTGGCGACGGTATTGCGCATTGCCCGCGGGAATACCTGCGTATTGCCGTGATTGCCGGCATCGTCCTGCAAGTGGAAATGGCCATCCGCGTTGGAGTACCCGGCCCAGGATGCCACCAGGATGACCGTGGAGATGTCCGGAGAGCGGGCGAGGCCTTCCATCACCATGCGATTGTGCGCGTGGCACTTGATGATTTCCGGATTGATGATCCCCTCCAGCGGGGCACAGGCAGAACGGGCAGCGAAAATGGCCGACACGCCGCGCTTCGCCAGCATGTCGTCGATCGCGGGCGACCACGCAAGTGCATGACTGTCACCCCAGAACAATACGGTTGGCCGGGCTTTCCGGTCCCCCAGCCGGCAGAAGTCCTGGAAGACCGTGTCCGAGAGCGGATGGTCAATGCATTCAGAGAAGGGAACCTCCGGCGTTCTTTCACGATCAAGGGCTACCACCGTTGGCTCGAACCGCGCCGGCAAACCACCCGATCGCACCAGCACGCCGCCGGCCGCCAGGACCGCGCAGGACAAAACCCCTGCGCCGATGAAAAGCGCTTTCCTTCCGTGGGTTTTTTTCGGGTGCCGGAACGGCTTCTCCACGATGAAATAAGACGCGCTCGCCAACAGCATGGCGAGCACGAGGAGCAGCCAGCGAATCGAACCCAGTTCACCGAACTGATTGAGGAAATTCGCATAAACCAGCAACGGCCAATGCCAGAGGTACAGCGAATAGGAAATCAGTCCGACAAAGACCATCGGCCTGGCGCGCAATAACCGCTGCACGAACGAATCACCGCCGGTACCGGCCTGGATGATCAGGACCGAGCCCAGTACCGGCAATGCGGCCCGCCACCCGGGGAATCGCTCATCCGGCTGGATGAACAGCAACGCACAGGCAATGAGTGACGCGCCAAGAGCTGCCATGCATTCACGCTGCCAACGTCGACTGGGCGCCGGCAATGCGCCCACTGCGAGCAGCGCTCCCAATGACAGTTCCCATGCACGGAACGGCGACAGATAGAACGTGGCACTGGGACGGTAATACTGGATAAGTACGCACAATGCGAACGATCCCACTGTGGCCATCCACAGCAACATCTTGCGCCTGCCGGGGACATAGCGATGGATGAGCAACAGAAGCACCGGGAACACGATGTAGAACTGTTCCTCCACCGCCAGCGACCATGTATGCAGCAGCGGGTTGTTCTCGGCGGAAGTGTCGAAATAACCGCTGTTGCGCCAGAAGAAAATGTTGGACGCGAACACAATGGTGGCCACCACCGACCGGCCCAGCAAAGCCAGGTCGTTGGGCAGCAATATCACGAGCCCAGCAAGCAATGTGAGCAGGAGCACGACGAAGAGCGCGGGAAATATCCTGCGGATCCGACGCTGGTAGAAACCCGCGAAGGTGAATCTGTCCTGCACGATCTCCTTCTGCACTATCCCGGTGATCAGGAATCCGGAAATCACGAAGAAGATGTCGACCCCGACA
>JAKFDW010000398.1:0-8821 GCA_036675955.1 Orrella sp.
GTGCAGCCGCTATCGCTCGAGAAGTTCGGCGATCCCCTGCACAGCTTTCCCGCCATGACGGCATCGGTCTGCAATCTGCGGCCCACCAGCCGGGGATATGTCAATATCACTTCGCCTGACGCCGCCATTGCGCCGGCCATCTTGTGCAACTACCTGCAAACGCCCGAAGACCTCAAGGTCGCCGCCGACAGCATACGGCTGACGCGCAGAATTATGTCGCAAGCCGCGCTGGCGCCATATCATCCGCAGGAATACCGGCCTGGCGAGCTGATCGAATCGCAGGCCGATCTTGAAAAAGCCGCGGGCGATATCGGAACCACGATCTTCCATCCTGTAGGCACCTGCAAGATGGGCATAGACGACATGGCCGTGGTCGATCCGCAGTTGCGCGTGCACGGCATACGCGGATTGCGTGTGATCGATGCTTCCATCATGCCGACTATCACTTCCGGTAACACCAATTCCCCTTCCATCATGATCGCCGAGAAGGGCGCCGGCTTCATCCTCGGCACGACCTGAATTGGTGCCTGCCCGGGGGCCTCCCTGGTCTTGAGTCTTCCGCAGCGGCGTATCTGTAAGTCCGTGCGACAATTTGCTCCTGCTTGTTTAGTTTCGAAAGGTTGATACATGCCTAGTTATCTGGAATACCTGGCTACCGCTTTATTCACAATAGCCATCGTTCACACTTTTTCGGTGCCTGTCTTTGCGCGCCTGGCCAATCGCGGCGGCCCGCACGCGGGCCTGTGGCATTTGCTGTCGGAAGTGGAAGCGGTATTCGGCGTTTGGGCTTGCGTGCTTTTGGCGATCATGGCCCTGCTTTCCGGAGTGGGCGAAACGGTCACGTATATCGACACCCGCAATTTCACGGAACCCGCCTTCGTCTTTGCGATTATGGTGGTGGCGGCAAGCCGACCTATCCTTGAATTGGTCGGCATGATAGTAAAGGCGCTGGCACGCATGCTGCCTATCCGCAACGAACTTTCCATGTTCTTCGTGACCATGGCATTCGTGCCGCTGGCGGGTTCTTTCATTACCGAACCGGCGGCCATGACGCTTGCAGCGCTATTGTTGCGCGACGCCTACTTTCGACGTCCTGGCCAGGCCGGCTTCAAGTACATGACGATAGGCGTGCTGTTCGTCAACATCTCCATAGGCGGCGTGCTCACGGCCTATGCGGCGCCTCCGGTGCTCATGGTTGCCCAGACTTTCGGATGGGATACCGCCTACATGGCGACGCATTTCGGATGGCGTGCGGCCGCGGCCGTCATTATCAATGCGGCGGTGCTTACCTTCGTTTGCCGGGTGCATTTGCTGGATGGCAGCATAGGGCGCGATCCGGCCGGCGATGCGCCGCTGCGTCCTCCCGTCCCATTCATCCTCATAGCGGTTCATACGCTGTTTCTGGTCGCCGTGGTGCTTTCGGCCCACCATCCCATTGTCTTCCTGGGCTTCCTCATGCTCTTTATCGGATACGCGCATGCCTATAAGCGGCACCAGAATCCTTTGCTGATTCGCGAAGGCTTGATGGTCGGCTTCTTCCTTGCTGGCCTGGTGGTGTTGGGCGGCTTGCAGAAGTGGTGGCTGCAGGACTTGCTGGCCGGCTTGTCTCCTATCGTGCTGTACTGGGGTGCAACCGCCCTGACGGCGGTAACCGATAATGCGGCGCTGACCTATCTGGGCTCGCTGGTGGAAGGCACCAATGAACTGTGGCGTTATATGCTGGTGGCCGGCGCGGTTACGGGCGGCGGGCTTACCGTCATCGCCAATGCGCCCAATCCGGCCGGCTTCTCGATACTGAAGGGTACATTCCCGGACGGCGCCATTTCGCCCGTGAAACTCCTGGCGGCGGCCGCATTGCCGACGCTGGTTGCGGCCGGGATGTTCCTGTTGCCCAATTCGTTTTAGCACCAAGGCGCGGCATGTGGCGGTTCCCGTAATGGTTTTCGGCAAAACCGGCTAAAATTAAGGGCTTTCTATGCTTCGCCGCGTCTACCCGTTCTCGCACGGCGGGGCGGCCGCAAGCGGGTTTTTCCTTTGGTAAACTTTCTTGGGATTGTTTCGTGCCTATCTATGCTTATAAATGCAGCGCCTGCGGACATGCGCAGGACGTCTTGCGCAAAATGTCGGATCCGCTCCTGACAGACTGCCCGGAATGTGGGCAGAGTACCTACACAAAGCAGGTTACCGCAGCGGGATTTCAGCTCAAGGGTTCTGGCTGGTACGTTACCGATTTTCGCAATAATGGCGGCGCTGCGACAGGCGTGCCGGCCCCCGCCGCGGGCGGCGGCTCGGGATCCGGCAGCAGTTCGGGCGACAGTGCCGCAGCCGGCACCGCGGCCGCTGCACCGGCCACCAGCGCGCCGGCCGCCGGAGTGCCGGCCACCACCGTTCCCGCCGCATCTGCTGCACCCGCCGCTTCCTGACCCGGTAGTTCAAGCACGGCATGCGTTTTTTCAAGCGATACTTCATCACCGGCCTGCTGATCTGGATTCCCCTGATCATCACGCTGTGGGTTATTGGGCTGCTGTTCAGCACGCTGGAAGGCGTTGTACCGGCATTCCTGTCGTCACAGTCCCTGTTCGGACACAGCATACCCGGCTTTCAGCTGATACTGGTGCTGGCGGTGGTGTTGCTTACCGGCGTGCTTGGTGCCAATTTTCTGGGTCGGGCGATGGTCGATCGCTGGGAACAGCTGCTTGGCCGCATTCCCCTGGTGCGCTCGATCTATAATTCCGTCAAGCAAGTCAGCGACACCATACTCGCGCCGAACGGCCAGGCCTTCCGCGAGGCGGTCCTGGTGCAGTATCCCCGGCACGGCGCATGGACAATCGCGTTTCTCACCGGGGCTCCCTCCGGCGAAGTGGCCGAGAAGCTGGGGGACGACTATGTCAGCATCTACGTGCCGACGACCCCGAATCCGACTTCCGGTTTTTTTTTGATGATGCCGCGCCGCGATGTGCGCGTGCTCGATATGAGCGTTGATGCGGCTCTCAAGTACATAGTTTCCATGGGCGTAGTCGCGCCCGTTTCCATTAAAGGTCTCGAGGCCGGCAACGAGGCGGTATCGATAATCGATGCCGCTCACGATATTGACCGCGTCGATCAAGCGCGCCAGCCCGGCAAAGATCAGCCCTGAGTCCCAATTTAAGAATTTCTATACGGAGTAATCCTTGATGCGTACCTGCTATACCGGCGAGGTCAATAAAGACCACTTGAACCAGACAGTGACCTTGTTCGGCTGGGTCCATCGTCGCCGCGACCACGGCGGAGTCATCTTCATCGATTTGCGCGACCGGGCCGGTTTGGCGCAGATTGTGGTGGATCCCGACAATGTGGAAGCGTTCAAGACGGCGGAAGCCATACGCAACGAGTTCTGCGTGCGCATCACCGGTCTCGTACGTCAGCGTCCGGAAGGCACCAGCAATGCCGAACTGGCTTCCGGTGAAATCGAAATCCTTTGCCGCGAGATCGAAATCCTGAACGCTTCGGTCACTCCGCCGTTCCAACTCGACGACGATAACCTGTCGGAAACGACCCGTCTTACGCACCGTGTGCTGGACCTGCGCCGGCCACAAATGCAGCGCAATCTGATGCTGCGTTACCGTGTTTCCATCGAAGTGCGCAAATTCCTGGACGATCTGGGCTTCATCGATATTGAAACGCCCATGCTGACCAAAAGCACGCCTGAAGGCGCGCGCGACTACCTGGTTCCTTCCCGCGTGAACGCTGGCGAGTTCTTCGCCTTGCCGCAATCGCCCCAGCTGTTCAAACAGATGTTGATGGTGTCCGGCTTCGACCGCTACTACCAGATCACCAAATGCTTTCGCGACGAAGACCTGCGCGCCGATCGCCAACCTGAATTCACCCAGATCGATTGCGAGACTTCGTTCCTGAACGAGACGCAGATCCGGGAGATCTTCGAGGGTATGATCCGCCACGTATTCGCCAGCGTTCAGCAAGTTGAATTGCCCAGCTCCTTTCCCACCATGACGTGGGAAGAGGCAATGCGCCGTTACGGCTCCGACAAGCCCGACCTGCGCGTCAAGCTTGAATTCGTCGACGTTGGCGACTTGATGCGCGAAGTGGATTTCAAAGTGTTTTCCGCCCCTGCCAATGACCCGGCAAGTCGGGTCGTGGCCTTGCGTGTGCCCGGCGGCGGTTCCATGCCCCGCAGCGAAATCGACGCCTACACCAAGTTCGTGGGCATATACGGCGCCAAGGGCCTGGCGTATATCAAGGTCAACGATGCCGCCGCCATACCCGAGGGATTGCAGTCGCCTATCGTCAAGAACATCCATGTAGATGTCCTGACTCAGCTCATCGAGCGCACCGGCGCCCAAAGCGGCGACTTGATCTTTTTCGGCGCCGACAAGGCCAAGGTCGTCAACGACGCTATTGGCGCTTTACGGGTGAAGATCGGCCATAGCGATTTCGGCAAGGAAAGCGGGCTCTTCGAAGCCGGCTGGAAGCCATTATGGGTCGTCGATTTCCCCATGTTCGAATACGACGAGGACGAGGGCCGTTACTTCGCGGCGCATCATCCGTTTACCAGCCCCAAAGACGGGCATGAAGACTTCCTTGAAACAGACCCCAGCAAGGCGCTGGCCAAGGCGTATGATATGGTCTTGAACGGTTGGGAAGTGGGCGGCGGCTCGGTGCGTATCCATCGCGCCGATGTTCAAAGCAAAGTGTTCGGCGCCTTGAACATCGGCGCCGAAGAAGCGCGTGAGAAGTTCGGCTTCCTGCTCGACGCTTTGCAGTATGGCGCGCCTCCGCATGGCGGCGTGGCGTTCGGCCTGGACCGTCTGGTCACCATGATGGCGGGCGCGGAATCCATACGCGACGTTATCGCGTTCCCCAAGACGCAACGCGCCCAATGCTTGCTCACACAGGCGCCTTCTCCCGTCGATGAAAAGCAGTTGCGCGAACTTCACATCCGCTTGCGCAACCCCGAAGCCAAGACAGCGCAGTAACAGGAGAGAGGGCCCCAGTGTCGGTAATCCGGGTTGTAAGCTACAACATTCACAAAGGCCGCTCGGCAATGGGCAGCCGTGAATCCCTGGCAGATCTGCGGCTCGGGCTTTACAACCTGGGTCCCGATCTCGCCTTTCTGCAAGAAGTCCAGGGCCGCAATCAGTCCCGTTCCAGCCTGCATGCCCAGCACGAGTCCCTGGGGGCTGCGCTTCGCATGGAAGCCGCTTATGGCTGCAATGCCGTGCGCGACCATACCGACCATGGCAATGCGCTCCTGTCGCGTTTCGCTATCCTGAAACACGAAAATCAGGACATCTCCGATCACAAGATGGAGCAGCGCGGGATCCTGCATGCCGTGGTGGAAATAAACGACACGCCGGTGCATTGCTTGGTGGTCCACCTGGGCTTGTTCGCCGGCGGGCGATCGCGGCAAGTGGCGGCATTGGTCGAACGCATCAAGCGCCTGGTCCCCGACGATGAACCGGTGCTGGTCGCGGGCGACTTCAATGACTGGAACAATCGACTGGCGCCATTGTTTGTCCAACAGCTGGGTTTGTACGAGGTGTTTGCCATTGCGCCGCAAAACGGCGAACCCGGTAACTTGCGCGGCTCGGTTGCGCGTTGGCGCAACAGCCTGCGTCCATTCCCCAAACCCTTGCCACTGGCCCAGCAAGTCCATCAGCTGGGCATCAACGGGGCCGCGCGCATGATCCCTCCGCCGCGCACCTTCCCCGCTGCATTCCCCTGGCTGCGCCTGGACCGGATCTATCAGCGCGGCTTCGCGGTACGCAGCGCGCGAGTATTGCACGGCTCGCCCTGGAAACAGCTATCCGACCATGCTCCGCTAGTCGCCGAACTTGAATTGCCGTGAACGCCGGCACCGATGCCAGGCAGTTTCGCTACAGTACTGAATAACGCCATTCTCCCTCGACCGGCATGCAGTCCGGCGCGTTTCAGAAAAGGACGCATCAATGGCGCGTAAAGCATTGCGCTTGAAGTGGCACGAACGCAACCAGATCGATCTCCTGCGCAACGGCGAGGAGTTCTTTCCGGCGCTTTGCGCCGCCATCTCGGCAGCCAAGTACAAAGTTCATCTGGAAACCTATATCTTCAATCTGGACAAGACGGGTCTGCTGGTGCTGGACCACCTGCAGGAGGCATGCGCGCGTGGCGTCAAAGTGCGCGTGGTGGTCGACGGCTTTGGCAGTAACGAACATGCAAGTGAGATCGGAGTGCGGCTGGCGGATATGGGCGCGCAATACCGCATCTATCGCCCGGAGCCCACTGGCCTGCGCTACATGAGGTTCGATCTGCGCCGCCTGCGCCGGCTGCACAGAAAGGTGACAGTGGTCGACGATAGCGTCGCGTTCGTGGGCGGCATCAACATACTGGACGATTATGTGGATGTACCGGACGACGGAAAAGGGGCTCGTCCGCGGTTCGATTTTGCCGTGCGCCTGCAGGGCTCTATCGTGGAAGGACTGACGCGCGCGCAGCGTGCCCTGTGGCTGCGCATGGCATGGCGCCGGCGCGACGACTGGGCGGCCTTCTACCGGCGCCTGAAGGAGTGGAGCAAGCGGCCTGTCCTGCGGGCAAAAGCACCCGCCGCCACGCAGGACGGACCGGGGCATCGGGCGGCATTGCTGCTGCGCGACAACCTGCGCTTTCGCCAGACCATTGAAGATGCCTACCTGGGCACCATGGAGCACGCCCGCCGCGACATTCTGATTGCAAATGCCTACTTTTTTCCCGGGCGGCGCCTGCGCAAGGCATTGGAAGACGCGGCACGGCGCGGCGTACGGGTAAGGCTGCTGTTGCAGGGACGATCGGAATACCCCATGCAGTACCGCGCCGGCCGGTACATGTATTGCAAGCTCTTGGACGACGGAATTGAAATCCACGAATACATGGCCAGTTACTTGCATGCCAAGGTTGCGGTCATCGACGATTGCGCGATGGTCGGCTCGTCCAATCTTGATCCTTTCAGTCTATTGCTGGCGCGCGAAGCGAATATTTATGTCCAGGACGCGCAGTTCGCCGATGAACTGAAATCGGCGATTGAAGCAGAGTTGCGGGACAACGCGCAGATCGTTACCGAGGAAGCGCTGCAGGGGCGCGGCGTGATCGGCCGCTGCATCGATGCAGTGTCATACTTCATGCTGAGGGCAGGCGTGGCATTGACCGGTAAGTCGTCAGAGTATTGAGGTCATGCCACCGGGATCAGGGCCATCGGCGGTTTGACAACGCCGATGGCCCGGGAAAGCCCAGCTTTTAGTCCAGAAGCGTCCACTGACCATCTTTGACCGTAATCATTTCACGGCCGCGTTCGTCGAAGCCGCTGTGGTCTTCGGGGCTCATGTTGTAGACGCCCTGCGTGGCCACCAGTTCACGGGTGCTTTCCAGCGCGTCGCGCAGGGCGCTGCGGAATTCGGGGGTGCCGGGCTTGCCAGCCTTGGCTGCCTGCGGGATTGTGTGCTCAAGCAACAAGCCGGCGTCGAATACATTGGCGCCAAAGGTGGCCGGTTTGCTGCCGTGCAGCTTGGTGTAGCGCTCGACATAATCCTGCGCAATTTTCTTGGAAGGGTTGCTGTCGGCGATTTCTGGCAGCACCAGCATCAGGCCGGCCGCCAGGATGGTGCCTTCGACATCTTTGCCGCCCAGCTTTAGGAATGCGGGTAAAGCCGCGCCGTGGGTTTGGTAGAACTGGCCTTTGTAGCCTTGCTTGGCCAGGGTCGCCTGCGGCAGTACAGCCGCTGTGCCGGTGCCGGCAATCAGGACTGCATCGGGTTTGGCCGCCAGTACTTTCAGGGCTTGGCCGGTGACCGAACTATCGGAACGCACATACCGTTCAACGGCAACCAGCTTGATATTGTTTTGCTTGGCCAGGTCGCTGAAGACTTTCAGCCAGTTTTCGCCATAGGCATCGTTGAAACCGATGAAACCTGCCGTTTTAACGCCTGCGCCAACCATATGCTTTACCAGCGCCTTGGCGATCAGATCGTCGTTCTGAGTCGTTTTGAACACCCATTTTTTTTCAGGCGTCATGGGCAGGATAACCGAAGCCGTGCCCACCGGCGACAACATGGGTGTGCCTGACTCTGCAACAAACTGGATTACGGCCATGGCGTTGGGTGAACCAGTGGGCCCGATAATGGCGTCGACTTTTTCTTCGGTAATCAGTTTTTTGATTATGGTGACTGTCTGCGTGGAATCGCTGGCGTCATCCAGCGCAACGTATTCGACCGTGAAATCGCCGATTTTCGTGGGCAGCAGGGGGACGGTGTTTCTTTGAGGAATACCGACCATTGCGGTCGGGCCCGTCGCCGAAGTGACCACGCCGATCTTGACCTGGGCCAATACGGGGGCGGCGCCGAGCGCGGCAAGCAACGTCGCGGTAAGGGCAAGCGTTTTGAAGGTCATGGGCGGGGTTCTCCGGGTGATTAATTTGCGCTGGGCAGCTGGGATTTCAGACGGCTATTTTATACAGGAGTGCTCCCGCTACGGCATGCAACTTGCTCATTTCTGCATAAAATTGGGCAAAAACGGCACGAAAAGGTGAACTTTTACCCTGTTTTCACCTCTTATTACCAAAAGCGCAGAAATAGAGTCATATGGTGTTAGCACTCCGCCACCCAGAGTGCTAATATTAGATAACCCCCGATTCCAAAGGACTGTTCAGCCTATGAGCCATAGTACCCAATCCTTGGCTATGACCAATCAACAGTTGGCCATGGCTATTTCCAATCCCGGTGCGTTAGGCACGATCGAAGCCTACATCAGCGCTGTCAATCGTCTACCCATGCTCACGCACGAGCAGGAATTGGCATTGGGTAAGCGTCTGCGCGAC
>JAKFDW010000399.1:0-4600 GCA_036675955.1 Orrella sp.
CGCCATACTTGACCAGGAAAGGCAACAAAGTGCCGCTATTATCAGACGCCAGCGTATCCACATGAATCACATCCATTCGATTGAAGTTAGTCAATTATGCCAAAGGGTCGCCGACTCTGCGGGTGAGCTCGATATTTTAAGCAACGTAAGCTTTACTGTTGCCGATGGCCAGGCCGTGGCCGTCACCGGCAGTTCCGGCTCCGGGAAATCGACTCTGCTTGGACTGCTGGCCGGGCTGGACGTTCCGTCTTCGGGACAGGTAAAGCTGCTGGGGCACGATCTATTCGCGCGCGATGAAGAGGCGCGCGCAGCCTTGCGCGCGGCTCACGTAGGCTTTGTGTTCCAGTCTTTCCAGTTGCTGCCGAATCTCACCGCACTGGAGAATGTGATGTTGCCATTGGAGCTTGCCGGCAAGCCCGCAGTGGAGGCGGCCGGCAGCATGCTGGAACGGGTGGGTCTGAAGGACCGCTTTCATCACTACCCCAAGACCTTGTCCGGAGGGGAACAGCAGCGGGTTTCGCTGGCGCGCGCTTTTGTGGTGCAGCCCCGGCTGCTGTTTGCGGACGAGCCTACTGGCAGCCTCGATCCACACAATGGCGCGAAAGTGATTGAACTTATGTTTGCCCTGCACCGGGAGCACCGGACGACCCTCGTTCTGGTTACTCACGATGCCCAGTTGGCAGCGCTTTGTCAGCGGGAGCTGAAGTTATCCGGAGGCCGGCTGCAAGATAGCTGATTGCGCGCAGGCTATCAAGCCGGATGCTCCGGCTTGACGCTACACGGGCCAGCCAGTGCGATCAGGACTTTGCCTTGGCCCCGGCCTGCTTGACGAGTTCAGCGCTCAGTTCGACATCGTTCTTGATCAATTGCTTGAAGGCATCGGGTGTCGACCCGGCGGGCATGAACCCCTGAGCATCGAATTTTGTCTTCATCTGTGGCAGTTGAATGACATCGGCTATCGTCTTCTGCAAAAGTTCTGTTACGGACTTGTCCAAGCCGGCCGGTCCGATCAGTCCGATCCAGGGAATATATTCGTAGCCTTTGACTCCCGACTCGTCTAGTGTAGGGACGCCGGGCAAGAGCTCCAGGCGCTTCGGGGTCGATACAGCCAGCGCGCGCAAGGTGCCTGCCTGGATTTGCCCGTAAGCGGTCGGCACAGCCAGGAAAGCGGTATCGATCTGGCCGGAAATCAGGTCGCTGGTAAGGGCGCTTCCACCCTTATAAGGTATGTGCATCATTTTTATGCCGGCTTTGTTTTCCAGCAGGACACTGGCCAAGTGCAGTGCGCTACCCGTTCCCGATGAGCCGTAGTTGATCGATTCGGGCGCCTTGCCGGCTGCGTTGACGAGATCCCGCAGTGTCTTGTACGGTGAATTTGCCGGCACCGTCAGCACGACGGGCACATAGCCCAACAGAGTAATGGCCGTAAGGCCGTTCACAGAGTCATAAGGCAAGGATGGATTCAGACTGGGATTGACGGCATGATTCGACGATACCAACCCTAGCGTATAGCCGTTGGGCGCCGACGCCAGAATGTCTTTTGTGCCTGGAATACCTGCTGCTCCGGCTTTGTTCTCGACGACGACGGGTTGCTTCAGGATCCTGCCCATATCATCAGAGATTGTGCGAGCGACGGTATCCAGCCCGGAGCCCGGCGAACTGGTCACCACCAGCCGTATCGGGCGCTCCGGGTATGCACTTTCCGCCTGGGCCGGCGATGCGCCGTTCAGTCCGAAAAGCGCCAATGACACGCTTAAGAGCGCGATGCGATGATTCATTTATTGTCTCCTCTGGTACAGCGGCTTTCATGCTAAAACGGTTCTGCAACGGTTCTGCGCGGCCGCCTATTGTGGTGATGTAAATTGCCGCGGATAGATCTGCAGTCGATTCTAGACAGCAGTTATTGATGCCGCCAGAGTTGTTTAGGGATGGGACCCATCTCGTTTGGCGATGCTCGCTCAATGCGCGGCATCTTTTTACATGAATGTGGCCTGTTTCAGCCACTGAGAACAAATTGAGGCTTGAAGGAGTCATGAACCGCCGTATCGATCCCTATAGCCTGCGTTTATTCGTCGCCACGGCGACCGAAGGCTCAATCGCCCGGGGTGCAGCGAAAGAGCATATCGCCGCGTCGGCGCTGAGCCGGCGCATTTCCGACCTTGAGCACGCGTTGGGCGTTGCCCTGTTTGTTCGATCGCCCAGAGGTATCGAACTGACGAATGCAGGACATGTGGTTTTCGAGCGGGGGCTGAAGATTGACCACGACCTACAGCTTTTGAAACGCGACGTCCAGGCCTCTGACGGCGTCGTCAACGGTACCGTCAGGTTGTCCGCCAATATGTCCTCGGTCATTGGATACCTGCCCGAGCGCCTGAAGAATTTCACCGCAACATTCCCCCACGTGACGCTGGCTTTGTCGGAGGAGGACACCGATGTGGTCATCAGGGCTTGCCTGGACGATGCGGCGGATGTCGGCGTGGGAGTCAAGTCCGATGTGCCGGCCGGAATCGAGTCGTGGTTTTTCGCGTCGGATCCCTTGTTGGTCGTCCTGCCTGTGGGCCATGCTCTTGCGAACGAACGGTCCATAGGCTTTGCCCAAGCGCTACAGCATCCTCTTGTCGGGGTGCATCCCGGGGGATCGCTGGACACTCTTTTACATGAGAAGGCCAAGGCTATAGGCATGGCCGCCAGCTTCGCGGTACAGGTAAACAGTTTCGATGCCGCGTGCCGCATGGTGGAGGCGGGATTGGGCATCACGGTTATTCCGCGCAGCGCCGCCAGCGCTTATGCCGGCACCCGCAAGTTTGCCCGTAGGCCCTTGGGCGAAACCTGGGCTTCCCGCGAGCTGTGGATCTATTCTTTGCGGAAGTCGCCGCGCTTGCGCTCCGTTCAGGCTTTGATCGACGCGCTGCAAGACTAGGGCCCTGTTAGCTGTGCGAACTTTATCGAACTATCGCATTCTTCGATGGCCCCGTTGCCGCTTTGCTGGTTTATGTTCTGCTGGTTCGCCGGCAGAATGAGCGCATGGAAAAAATACATGCAGACTCTCTGACGTTTGGGCGCATCCTGTACTTGTGCCGCGACCCACACCTGATAAGGCGTCAATTGCAGGGTAGCGGCGCAGACCCTGCCGGCGTGGGGCTTTTGCGGGACGATGTATCGACCGACGAGATTACGCCGGTCAGCATACTTTCCCACTATGACGAGAAACTGGGCCGATTCGCCTATACCGGTCTGAAGGTCGCCGATGAGTGTCCGATTCGTGACCAGGACGTCGCAAGCAGTGGAATCCAGGTGGTCGTGGCGGGACAGCGCTACGGGAAGGGTTCTTCGCGCGAACACAGTCCAGCCGCGGAACTGTATGCCGGCGTGCGTCTGGTGATCGCCAAGAGCTTCGAGCGGATATACAGGCAAAATGCCGATAATATCGGTCTGCTTACGTCGACCGACTTCGGGTTGATCGAGCGCATCGAGCGGGGCGAGCCCATCGGCCTGGACGAACTGGTGGCTGGTCGCGACGAGCTGGCGGCGACCATTATCAGGAGCGGCGGCCTGCTGCGGTTCGGCCAGCATCATATGCGGAAGATGAACGTTCGCGCTGCAAGTTCCAAGACTGGTCCTTTGACGCTTTTCCAAAAAATTATCGGCCGGCACCGCCTGTCAATGAGCCCGGACGACGAAGAGCCGCGGCCCGGGCAGGGCGCTTTCGTACGGGCCGACTGGCGATTCATACATGAGTATTACACGGGCATGTGCGCCCACATGTTGAATGCCGCATATGAAAAGCCTCTGTCGCTGTTCGACCCAGACAAGATACTGGTGTTCGAGGACCATACCTCATACATGCACGTCAGCCCGGCCCACATCCGTGGCGGATTGATTCCCAATATGCTGGCCATGCGCGACGCCCAAAGGACGTTTGCAGTGGAACATGGGCTACGCATGCACCGCACGCTTACTGACGAAGAGGCCGCGCTCGACGATGGCAGCAATGTGGCGGGCATTTCCCACGCAATGGTGGCGGAGCACTATGCATTGCCGGGCCAGGTCGTGGTTGGCACCGATTCCCATACCCCGCACAGCGGCGCCTTGGGATGTGTTGCTTTTGGCGTCGGCACAACAGACATGGCCAATGCATTCATGACCGGTGCTGTCCGCATGACGACACCGCAATCTTTGCTCATAAACCTTCAGGGAACATTGCCCGCTGGCGTCACGGCAAAAGACATCGTATTGAAGCTATTGGCGGAAGCGGCGATTCGAGATGGCGCAGGCGTGGGCAAGGCGTTCGAATTTGCCGGTCCCGTGACGGCACGCCTGTCCATAGACGAGCGCGCAACGCTGACCAATATGGTTGCCGAATTGGGGGGCTTTTGCGGAATCGTGGCGCCGGATGCAAAAACAGTGGACTTCATTCGTGCACGCCGCGGAGTGGAGTTCTGCATCGAGCCCTGGATGCATAGCGATGAAGGCGCCAATTATGTTGACGTTATTCATCTTGATTGTTCCACCTTGTCGCCCATTGTCGCCCGGCCGGGCGATCCGGGTAATGGCTTGCCGCTGGCGGAACTGCGCGCACCCGTAAAGATAGACATAGCTT
>JAKFDW010000400.1:0-9563 GCA_036675955.1 Orrella sp.
CACCGGACCAACCGTTGAAAAAGAACCGAACACAAGAATTCTATCATTGTCGGTGGCCTGTTTACGAGCTTCGATAAACGCTTGTACTGGTGTATCAAAGCTTGTAACAATTACTGCCTTGTCCGTTGAGGGGGTGACGGCAACAGGACGCACGCCAGGTTTGTGCGATACATCGTCTTTAGCAGCCGCTTCCTGGTTGCGGCTGACCTCCCGGCTTAGATTCTCGAGCGGCTCTTTTTCCGCCTTGGTATTGACGACTTCGCGCACAATGGCCGCGAGGTCGTCGCCGGACATGCCGCGAGGGCCTTCAACGCCTGCGCAATACCAGTGGGTAACCCGGCTGGCAAGCTTGGCGACAACCCCGGCCACGTCTTTGTCGCGCAGCATGCCCACCACGGCATGGGTTTGCGGATAATACGACATGCTGTCGAGATTTTGCCCGAGGGCGGCCGCTGCGTGGGGATTGTGGGCAACGTCCAGCACTATCGCAGGCGTGCCAGGAAGAATCTGCAGGCGGCCTGGCAAAGAAACCTGAGCCAATCCGATGCGTACCGCCTGTTGCGGCACGGCAAGCTGTGGACGCAGGGCCTCGATGGCAGCCAGGGCGGCGGCGGCGTTCAACAATTGATTGGCGCCCCGCAGAGCCGGATAAGCCATGCCGCTACGCCGTTGCGAACGCCCTCCATAAGCCCATTGCAGGCGATCGCCGGAGTAATTGAAGTCTTTGCCGAACAACCACAGGTCAGCGCCGATTTCACTTGCGTAGTCGATGAGCGATTGGGGCGGAACGGGGTCGGCACAAACGGCCGGGCGTCCCGCCCTGAATATATGCGCTTTTTCCCAACCTATCTTTTCGCGGGTGTCGCCCAGATAATCAGTGTGATCAAGATCGACGCTGGTGACAATGGCGCAGTCCGCATCCACCATATTGACGGCATCCAGACGGCCGCCCAGACCGACTTCCAGCACCACGACGTCCAGATTCTGCTTTTCGAACAGCATCAAGGACGCCAGGGTGGTGTACTCGAAATAGCTGAGCGTGGTGTCGCCGCGGCCGCTTTCAATCTGCTGGAACTGCTCGATGATCTGCTGGTCGGTTGCCAGTTCGCCATTGACCCGTATGCGTTCATTGAAGTCGATCAGGTGGGGCGATGTGTAAAGGCCCACTTTGTAGCCGGATGCCAGCAAAATGGCTTCCAGCATGGCACATGTGGAGCCCTTGCCATTAGTGCCGCCCACCGTAATCTTGACATAAGGGTATTGAAGGCCAAGGTTGGCGGCGACCTTGCTTATACGTTCAAGGCCCAGCTCTATGGGGTGGCGATGGAGTGTTTCCAGATAAGCCAGCCAGTCCTGGAGTGAGGCGGTCGGGCTGGGTGCGGGACGAGACATGATGAATGCTTATAGAAATGCTGACGGCAGGCACTAATAGTAGCATTTGTGCCCGCCGCAACAGGTTTACTTACTGCTGCGCCGCACTGGAGGAAGGTCGGTACAACTGCCCTCTGCCACCTCGGCCGCCATTCCTATGGACTCGCCAAGAGTGGGATGAGGATGAATCGTCTTGCCGATATCGACGGCATCCGCACCCATTTCGATAGCCAGCGCAACTTCGCCAATGAGGTCGCCGGCATGGGTTCCCACGATGGCGCCGCCAAGGACACGGTGCGTTGCGGCATCGAACAGCAGTTTCGTGAAACCTTCATCACGGCCGTTGGCAATGGCCCTTCCCGAAGCGGCCCAGGGAAACAGGCCGCGCTCTATGGCTATGCCTTGTTTCTTGGCTTCGTCTTCAGTCAGTCCAACCCACGCCACCTCTGGATCGGTATAGGCTACGGACGGTATCACGCGGGCGTCGAAGAAGCTTTTCTGCCCGGCAATGGCTTCGGCGGCAACGTGTCCTTCGTGGACCGCTTTGTGCGCCAGCATAGGCTGTCCGACGATATCGCCAATAGCATATATGTGCGCAACGTTGGTGCGCATTTGCTTGTCGACCTCGATGAAACCGCGCTCGGTGACAGAGACTCCCGCCTTGTCGGCGGCAATCTTGTTGCCGTTCGGAACCCGCCCTACTGCCTGCAGGACGAGATCGTAGCGTTGCGCCTCTTTGGGCGCGTTCTTGCCCTCGAAACTTACCCAGATACCGTCTGCGCGAGCCTCGGCGCCTACCGTTTTGGTATCCAGCATAATGTTGTCGAACCGCTTGGCATTCATCTTCTCCCAGACCTTGACTAGGTCGCGGTCGGCGCCCTGCATCAAGCCGCTCTGCATTTCGACGACGTCCAGCCGGGTACCCAGCGCGGAATAAACCGTACCCATTTCGAGGCCGATGATGCCGCCGCCCACGATCAGCATCTTCTTTGGAATGCTGGAAAGCAGCAATGCGCCGGTCGAGTCAACGACACGGCTGTCATCGGGCAGGAACGGCAGCTTGACGGACTGGCTGCCTGCGGCAATGATGGCCGATTCGAACTTTATCGTCCTGCTCTTGCCGTCGCCCTCTTGCACCGACACATGATGCGGGTCGACAAACTGCCCGACGCCGGTAATAACGGTTACCTTGCGCGCGCGCGCCATGCCGGCCAGCCCGCCGGTAAGCTTGGAAACAACGCCATCCTTGTAGCCTCGCACGGCGTCCAGATCGATCTTTGGTTCGCCAAACGAGATACCATGCGACGACAAGGACTTGGCTTCTTCGAGCACCGCCGCGGTGTGGAGCAGCGCCTTTGAGGGTATGCAGCCCACGTTAAGGCAAACACCGCCCAGGGTGGCGTAACGCTCGACAAGCGCCACCTTGAGTCCCAGGTCGGCGGCGCGAAAGGCCGCCGAGTATCCGCCAGGACCGGCACCCAGCACCAGAACGTCGAACTGCGCGTCTGCCGAACCGGAAAAACTGGCCGGCTCAGGAGCCGACGCGGCATTCGCCGGCGTGCTGGTCGAGGGCTTTTCGGCGGGCGCAGCGGAAGGCTTGGCGGGCGACCCGGAAGGCGCCGCATCGGCTGCAGCACCAGACGCCGCCGCCGACTTCGCCGTTTTGGCGTCCTCGGCAGCGTCCTCGCCGGAAGCCTCGAGCTGAAGAATGGGCGAGCCCTTGGTGACTTTGTCGCCTTCCTTTACCAGCACGGCCTTGACGACCCCAGCCTTATCGGCCGGAATTTCCATCGAAGCCTTGTCGGACTCAACGGTAATTAGGCTTTGCTCTTTGCGTATGGTGTCGCCGACGGCGACCATCACTTCGATTACCGTCACTTCCGCAACGTCGCCGATATCGGGCACGTTCAATTCAGTTGTGCTCATATCGGGCTCCTATAGCGCAATGCGCCGGAAGTCGGCCAGCAAGCTGCCCAGGTAAGCGTTGAAGCGCGCGGCGGCGGCGCCGTCTATGACTCTATGGTCATAGGACAGCGACAAGGGCAACATGAGGCGCGGCTGGAACTCCTTGCCATCCCACACGGGCTGGTGGGATGAACGCGATACGCCCAGAATTGCCACTTCAGGTGCATTGATGATGGGAGTGAACGATGTGCCGCCGATGCCGCCCAGCGACGAAATCGAGAAACATCCGCCCTGCATCTGAGCAGGCGCCAGTTTTCCGTCGCGCGCCAGCTTGGCGAGTTCGGACGTTTCGTTGGCCAGATCAAAAATACCCTTCTTGTCGGCATCGCGTATCACGGGAACCATCAGGCCGTTGGGCGTATCGGCAGCGAAGCCGATATGGTAATACTGCTTGAGCACCAGGTTGTCGCCATCGATGGAAGCATTGAACTCCGGAAACTTCTTGAGTGCCGCGACCACCGCCTTGATGAGGAATGCGAGCATCGTCACCTTGATGCCTGATTTCTGGTTTTCTTTATTGAGCGTCTGACGCAAATCTTCAAGTTCGGTAATGTCGGCCACGTCGTTGTTGGTGACGTGGGGAATCATTACCCAATTCCGGTGCAAATTGGCGCCCGAAATTTTCTTGATGCGCGACAGAGGCTTGGCTTCAATGGAACCGAACTTGGCGAAATCCACTTTAGGCCACGGCAGCACGCTGAAACCGCCCTCGGCCCCGGCAGCGGATACAGGCATCGCCGCACCGCCTGACGCCAATGCCTGTTTGACGAACTTGCGCACGTCATCGGCCGTGATCCGGTTTTTGTCACCGGAACCTTGCACCTGAGCCAGGTTAACGCCCAGTTCGCGTGCAAATTTGCGTACCGACGGAGAGGCATGCGGCAGATTGCGCAACGGCACGTCGACATCGGCAAAAGCTTCCGTGGGCGAATGCCTTTCCGGTGGTACGGAAGCCAGGCTTGCATTGCTGTCTTGTGCAGCCGGGCGCGCTTGCGGACTGGACGCCGTCTTGTCCGCAGCGTCATCGTCCGGCTTGCCGGACGGAGTCTGCTCGGCTTGCTTGGCAGCACCCGAGGGTTCGTCGCTACGCAATTCGAGGATATCGGAACCCTTGTTGACTTTATCGCCCAGCTTGACCTTGATGGCGGTTATCACCCCGGCATGCGACGATGGAACCTCCATGGACGCCTTGTCGGATTCGACGGTGATCAAGCTTTGTTCGGCAGTCACAGTGTCGCCGACCGCGACCATGATCTCGATGACCTCAACATCGGAAGTATCGCCGATATCGGGCACCACCACGGTGACCGGGCCCTGGTCGCCTGCCGCTGTTGACGGCTTGGCTTCCTGCCCGGAGACGGCCGCATCGCCTTGCGGCTGGCCGTCGGCTTGCCGATCGCCAGCTTGCGGCGCAGGGTCGCTTTTCTGGTCGGCCTGCGGCGCGGACGCTGCGCCTTGCTGCGGCTCGTCGGCCGACTCGGCGGCCTGAAGCTCAAGAATTACCGAACCTTCTTTTACCTTGTCGCCGGTCTTTACCTTGATGGACTTGACCACGCCAGCCTGGGATGCGGGAATCTCCATGGAAGCCTTGTCCGATTCCACGGTGATCAGGCTTTGGTCCTTGGCAATGGTGTCGCCTTCGGCAACCAATATTTCGATCACATCGACTTCGTTCACGTCGCCAATATCGGGAACCTTGATTTCGGTGCTATTGCTCATTTTGTCGTCCTCGCTCAGGCGTGATGCGGATTGGCTTTCTCGGGATTGATCCCGTACTTCTTGATGGCTTCAGCCACCTTGGCCATGGGCAACTGCCCTTCATCAGCCAGGCCGCGCAAGGCTGCCAGGACGACAAAATGCCGGTCTATCTCGAAATGCTCACGCAGCTTGGAGCGGAAATCGGAACGTCCGAACCCATCGGTGCCCAACACGCGGAAATCACGGCCCTTGGGTATGAATGGACGGATCTGATCGCCATAGGATTTGACGTAATCGGTGGAAACCACGATGGGACCCGTCGTGTCCTGCAGCTGCTGACTGACATACGGCACTTGCGGCGCGGCATCTTCAGGATGGAGCATATTGTGACGCTCGCAGTCGAGGCCGTTACGGCGCAGCTCGGTGAAGCTGGTTACGCTCCAGACGTCGGACCCGACGCCCCAATCGCTTTCCAGGATGTCCTGTGCGGCAAGCACTTCGCGCAGGATAGTGCCCGAGCCCATAAGCTGAACACGCATCTTGCCGTCGCCGACCGACTTGAACTTGTACATGCCGCGGATGATGCCTTGCTCGTCGCCCTGCGTGAGCCCCGGCTGCGGGTAGTTCTCGTTCATTACGGTAATGTAGTAATAGACGTTTTCCTGGTTTTCTACCATGCGGCGCAGGCCATCCTGAATGATGACGGCAAGCTCGTGGCCGAAAGTCGGGTCATAGGACACGCAATTCGGAATGAGCGACGACATGATATGGCTGTGGCCATCTTCGTGCTGCAGCCCTTCGCCGTTGAGCGTCGTGCGCCCTGCCGTACCGCCAAGCAGGAAGCCGCGCGCCTGCATATCGCCCGCTGCCCATGCCAGGTCGCCGATACGCTGGAAACCGAACATAGAGTAATAGATGAAAAACGGGATCATGATACGGTTATTGGTGGAATACGACGTCGCCGCCGCCATCCACGAGCTGAACGCACCGGCCTCGTTGATGCCTTCCTGCAGCAACTGCCCGTTTTCCGTTTCCCGGTAGTACATGACCTGGTCTTTGTCGACAGGGGTGTACTTCTGTCCTTCAGGGGCATAAATGCCGATTTGGCGGAACAGCCCTTCCATGCCGAATGTACGCGATTCGTCGGCCAGGATAGGCACGACGCGCGGGCTGAGATCCTTGTCGCGCAGGATCTGATTCAGGATGCGCACGAATGCCTGAGTCGTCGATATTTCCCGCCCTTCGGCGGTGGGCTCGAGCACGGCCTTGAATGCTTCCAGTTTTGGAGCGGCAAGATGTTCGTCCGCTTTTGCACGGCGCTGCGGAAGATAGCCGCCCAAGGCCTGGCGGCGCTCATGCAGGTATTTCATTTCAGGCGAGTCGTCGGCCGGCTTGAAGTACGGCAGATCTTCGAGCTTGTCGTCGGGCACGGGAATATTGAAACGGTCACGGAACTCGCGAACCGCTGCGACATCCAGTTTCTTCTGCTGATGCGTCGGGTTCTTGGCCTGGCCCACATGGCCCATGCCGTAACCCTTGATGGTCTTGGCCAGGATAACGGTGGGTTGCCCCTTGTGCTGGGATGCGGCTGCGAATGCCGCATACACCTTGTAAGGATCATGGCCGCCGCGATTCAGGCGCCAGACGTCCTCGTCGCTCATGCGGCTGACCATCTCGAGCAGCTTGGGGTGCTTGCCGAAGAAATGCTCGCGCACAAACTTGCCGTCGTTGGCCTTGTATGCCTGATACTCGCCGTCGACCGATTCTTCCATGATGCGGCGCAAGATGCCTTCTTTATCGCGCGCCAGCAGAGGATCCCAATAGCCGCCCCAGATAAGCTTGATGACGTTCCAGCCGCTGCCGCGGAAGTCGCCTTCGAGTTCCTGGATGATCTTGCCATTGCCGCGTACGGGACCGTCCAGCCGCTGCAGATTGCAGTTGATGACGAAAATCAGGTTATCCAGCTTTTCGCGGGAAGCCAGGCTGATGGCGCCCAGCGATTCGGGCTCGTCCATTTCGCCATCGCCGCAAAATACCCACACCTTGCGCTTGCTGGTATCGGCCAGGCCGCGCGCGTGCAGATACTTGAGGAATCGCGCCTGATAGATGGCCATGAGAGGCCCGAGGCCCATGGATACTGTGGGAAACTGCCAGAACTCCGGCATGAGCTTTGGATGAGGGTAAGACGGCAGGCCCTTGCCGTCGACTTCCTGCCGGAAGTTATTCAGCTGTTCTTCGGTAAGGCGCCCCTCGAGATAGGCGCGACCATAAATGCCGGGCGAGGAATGGCCCTGGAAATACACCAGATCGCCGCCGTGATCTTCGGTCTCGGCATGCCAGAAGTGGTTCTGGCCGCAACCTATCATGGTGGCCAGCGATGCAAACGAGGCAATGTGGCCGCCGAGGTCTCCGCCGTCGGGTGGATTGTGGCTGTTCGCCTTAACCACCATGGCCATGGCGTTCCAGCGCACATACGAGCGGATGCGCTCTTCCAGCACCAGATTGCCTGGATGCGCGGGTTCGAGCCCTGGAGGTATCGTGTTGACGTAAGCAGTGTTGGGCGAGAACGGGATATGCGCGCCCGAACGGCGCGCCAGATCAATCAGTCGCTCGAGCAGGTAGTGGGCGCGCTCCGGGCCTTCCCGGTCCAGCACGGCTTCCAGTGCTTCCAGCCATTCCTGCGTTTCGAGAGCGGCATCGTCGGCGCCAGCCGCCGGTGCGTTGATTGGGTCAAGAGAGGACATTGAGATGTCTCCTGTTTAAATTATGAATCCGAACACTGACAACACGAGGTCGTTGTCCCGTTATACCCGATAGCTGCGAGCCCCGGACGCGTGCGTGCAGAGCAGCCCGCAGCTGCAATGGGCTCAATTCTAGGAAAGACCGTCAATATGTTCAAGCAATATTTCATTTTATGATATGACTTTTTATAATGTGAAATATTAACTTCCTGTATTACGGTTTAAAATGCAGAAAGCATTCCGTGCAACAACCGAAGAGCCATGGCGAGTCATTCCAAAAAATCCTTGATCCCGACTACGTTCTACGACCAGGCGAACACGACGCGGCGCGGTTTCTATTGGCTCACGCCTGTCATCGTCCTGATCCTGTATCTGTGCGTCATGGGCGCCTTCATCTGGCTGCAGCGCCTGCACAACGATAGTGTGATGTTTGTCACCATCGACCAGGAAACCCGCCAGCAACGACTGATGATGGTGGTGGCCGCCCTCTCGTTCGTAATTGTCCTCAGCCTGTTGGCCCTGTGGCGTTATACCCGCTTTCGCACGGCGGCCGAGGCGGCGCTCATTGCCGAGACCGGATTCCGTCGCGCCATGGAAAACTCCATGTCGACCGGCATGCGCGTGTTCGACATGCACGGGCGCATCGCGTATGTGAATCCGGCCTTTTGCCGCATGATAGGCTGGAATGAAGCCGATCTCATAGGTCGCACCACCCCGTTTCCCTATTGGCTGCCCGGCCGCCATGCCCAGCACCAGGAAACACTGGACCTGCTCCTGTCCGGCCGCACGCCCAGCAGCGGTCTCGAAGTCGAGGCGCAACGGCGCGACGGCTCCCGCTTCACGGCGCGCATGTATGTCTCTCCCCTGCGCGACCCCAATGGCGAACAAATCGGCTGGATGACCTCCATGACCGACATCACCGAGCCCAAGCGCATACGCGAGGCGCTCACGGCAGCGCACGAGCGGTTCATGACTGTGCTTGAAGGACTAGATGACGCCATATCGGTAGTGGCTGATACCACCGAGGGCCTCGAACTGCTCTTCGCCAACCGTACTTACCGGCGATTCTTCGGCGCCCAGTCCAGCGGCCACGGCGAGCTGCTGGGCGGCCGCCTGGGTCGCTTCACCGACGAGACCGTCGAGATCTTTTCCGAGTCGGCGCAACGCTGGTTCGAAGTGCACCATCGCATCCTGGCCTGGACAGACGGGCGCAGAGTGCGCCTGCAAGTGGCTCGCGACATTACCGAACGCCGCACCCACGAAGAGGACTCGCGCGTACAGCAAGAGAAAATCCAGCTCACCAGCCGGCTCACGACCATGGGCGAAATGGCGTCCTCACTGGCACATGAACTGAACCAACCGCTCACTGCAATCAGCAACTACAGCATGGGCGCGGTGGCCATGCTGAAATCAGGCAACGCTCAGCCCGAGCGCCTCCTCGAGGCGCTCGAAAAGGCGGCGCAACAGGCAGAGCGGGCCGGAAAGATCATCAGCCGCATACGCGAGTTCGTCAAGCGCAGCGAGCCGCGGCGGCAGTCGGTTCCCATCACGCAAATCCTCGACAATGCCGTGGGTTTCGCCGAGATCGACGCGCGCAAGCGCCAGATCGACATCGATCAGGTGTTGCCGGACCCCTTGCCCAACGTCATGGCCGACCCCATCCTTATCGAACAGGTATTATTGAACCTGCTCAAGAATGGCGTGGAAGCCATGGAGTCCAGCGAATACCGCGTGCTTCATGTGGTCGTCACCGACCAGCACCCTCTCGTCGAGATCGCGGTCATCGAC
>JAKFDW010000401.1:0-48296 GCA_036675955.1 Orrella sp.
ATTAACGGCAGCCATGGGATTATCTTTAATAAGGCTTACGGAAGAAGACATGCCCAGAACGCGTTTTACCTTGGTCTCGGCCATGCCGCCTATGACCAGTTCCTTGCGCGCCGCATTGGCCCGGTCGGCGGACAGTTCCCAGTTACTGTAATCGCGCTCACCCGTGGCATATTGCATGGCGTCGGTATGGCCGGCCACACTGACGCTGTTAGGCAGCTCGTTCAGCAAGGGGCCGAGTTCGCGCAGGATATTGCGCATATAGGACTGCATATAGGCGCTGCCGGTGGCGAACATGGGGCGATTGTCTTTGTCGATGATCTGTATGCGCAAACCGTCGGGCGTCATGTCGAGAAGCAATTGAGGGCGGAATGCGCGCAGCACCGGATCGGTCTGGATCAGTCGTTCGATCTCGGCCTTCAGGTCTTCCAGGCGCCGGGTGTCGCGCAGGTCTCCCTCGGTACGCACGTCGCCCCGCGACGGAATAGGATTGACATTCGGTATCGGGCTGGGCGACCCGCCCGGTATGACAGTACTTCCAGTGTCGTTGCGCTTGCCGCCCGTGATGGCTTCCATGAGCGGCATCCGAAAGTACTCGGCCATTTCCTGCAGGTCTTTCTGCGGCACCAGCGACACAAGCCACATCACCAGAAAGAACGCCATCATGGCAGTCATGAAGTCGGCGTACGCGATTTTCCAACTGCCGCCATGGGGAGCTTCATGTCGTCGTTTTCTTCGCCGGATCACGATCCGCGGCTCGGACTTATTCATAGACCCGCCCTGTTACGCTTTTTTGCCGGGAGCCCGGGTCTGACGCACATGCTCTTCGAGTTCCATGAAAGAGGGGCGCACATAGGAATACAACACTTTGCGGCCGAATTCCACGGCCAGTTGAGGCGGATAGCCGTTCATGCTGGCCAATAGCGTAACCTTGATGCATTCCAGGACTTTTTCCGATGCGACTGAGCGGCGCTCGATCGAAGCCGCCACGGGAGCCACAAAACCATAGGCGAGCAAAATGCCGAGAAAGGTGCCAACCATGGCTTTGGATATGAGGTCGGCCAGAATGGCAGGCGGCTGGTCCACCGAAGCCAAGGCCTTGATCACACCCAGCACCGCCGCCACGATGCCGAACGCCGGCAAGGCATCGGCCACAGCCCTCAGGCCTACCGCAGGCACATTCTTCTCGTTGTGGTGCGCTTCGATTTCCTGATCCATCAGCGCTTCGATCTCGTACGAGCTCATATTGCCGCTGATCATGAGGCGCAGGTAATCGGTGATGAATTCCATGAGACCGGGATCATTCAGCACCGCCGGATACTCGGTGAAAATCGGGCTTGTCGCGGGTTCTTCGACATCGGACTCGATGGACATAAGGCCATCGCGGCGCGCCTTGTTCAACAGCACGTATAAAAGAGCCATGAGCTCCATATAGAGCTCTTTGTTGTACGGATTCTTCTTGATAATCAAGGGGAAAGCCGCAAACAGCATCTTCATCGACTTGCCGCTGTTGGAGGCAATGTACGCGCCCAGTGCGGCGCCGCCTATCAAGACAAACTCGAAGGGTTGGTAAAGCGCACCCAGATGTCCGCCCAAGGCGACGAAGCTGCCAAAAACCGAGACAAAGACAATTACAAACCCAAGCAGAATAAACACGGATACGCCCTAGATAAACACATATGCATATGATCCGTTCTTTTTGCTTACGAAAAGCGCCCTTCAGAGGGTGTTTTCCAGCCCAAATCCCGGCTCTGCCAAAAAAAACCGCCTGGAGCTTTCCATGGCGGCATACTATTCATTCGGGGAAATGCCCAGGCCGGCCTCAGCCCGATGCTGACATCGCCATGAGAGACAAGGCAGGCGCTTTCGCCGGACGGCGCACTTTTCCTGTCGTGAGCCCGGCAACGACTTCCTTGTCGAGCAAAGCCTTGGCGGGCGCAACCGTCTTCTTGCATGCGGCTGCATGGGCGCGGGTTTTACCGGCTCGTGGCGGCGGACGGCAGATAGCGCATACAAAGCCTTTTTGAGGATCGTGTGCGTGGGCGACAAAGCCGCCCTTGCACCGCTCGCAGTATGACAATTGCAACATGCTGCTGTCGAAGAACCGAACCAGCATCCAGGCGCGCGTGAAGCTGAGCACGGGTTCGCCGAAGGGTTCGTCTGCTTTGCCGGTCGAAGCCTGCTCCAGATAAAGCCGGTATGCTTCCACCAAAGCCTGCGACTTGCGGGCCGGCGTGCGTGTATCCATATATTGATAGATGCTGTGGAACACGCTTGAATGGATATTGGGCAGCCACGTCATGAACCAATCGACCGAGAAGGGCAACATGCCTTTCGGAGGCGAGCAACCTTTTACTTCGCGATACAGACGTGCAAGGCGGTCGTAACTGAGGCTGGTCTCGGCCTGCAAAACTTGCAGACGAGCGCCCAGCTTGATCATTTCCGACGCCAACAATATTTCGTCGGCTTCCTTGGCTACACTTTTGCTTGCCATGAGTATGTCTTCTGATCGGGATGATTAAGCGGGCTGCGTAGCGTGCCGCTGCGCGAGCAGTATGGTGGAATGAGCTTGCTGCAGTACACCGCCAAGCACATCTTGCGTCAGCGATGACAAAAGATCGTAATCATTGAGGCGGAATCCGCAAATCAGCGAACTGGATGAAGCCAGTTTTACCAATTGGGCGGGCGACAAGCGGAGCACGATGTCGGCCACATCGGTGTCAAAGCCCAGACGAAACATACCAGCCGAGTAGTTTTCGCGGAGTAGACGCTGTGCCAACATCAGATAGGACAAATTAACTTCATGAACATCACGCAACGACGAATTTTCCGACACGGGCATTACGAGCTCCTGGGTTTGTGACCGCTTGTTTACACAAAACGGTGGTTCTCTTACTTATTCATGCTGTTTACGAATAAACCGCAGGGAAATAGTATCAAAAATAGACAAGTATTTACATTATGAAGGTCAATGTTTACAAAATATTCGTCTTACTTTACATAAATACTTACATAAATGTGTCTTAATGGCACATCCGGATAAGACTGCAGCGCAATAGGGCATTGTGCCTAAGCTTTTTTACAAGAATAATCGCGTGATGACGACCGCCCTTCGCCCTCTCCCGTGCCTGTACCAGGTCATGACGCTGGCCCTGCTGTTATTGCTGGGCGCGTGCGCAGGCCCCTCGCAACGCGGTTCGGCGCCTTTCCCTGCAACAATTGTCGTAAGCCCCGAACAACGCAACGAAGTGGTGCTCACTGCACTGGCCCTGCTCGAGTCGCGGTACACATATGGAGGCGCCTCGCCCGCCCAGGGTTTCGACTGCAGCGGACTGGTCGCCTATGTGTTCAACAATGCGGTCGAGCAGGCACTGCCGCACAACACCGAAAAAATAGCCAGTCTCAGCCGCCCGATATCCAAAAGACAGCTCAAGGCCGGAGACTTCGTGTTCTTCAACACGTTGAACCGGCCTTATTCACATATGGGCATCTATATAGGAGACGGCAAATTCATCAATGCGCCGTCCAGCGGCGGCCGCGTGCGTATCGATTCGCTCAGCAATCCTTATTTTGCCCAGCGATTCGAGTCGGCCCGCACCGTGTTCAGCGGCTAGCCGGTACGCGACAGCAACTACGGGCGCTTACGACGGCAAGCGCAGATAGTGCTCCGTGAGTTGCAAAAAGGCCTGCAACTGGGCATCGACGCCGGTTTCTTCTTGCATCAATGCCGCCACGGCCGGCGCAAGGCTTGCCGCAAGCTTCGCATCGAGAAACAGCATGCGGGAGCGCCGGGCCAATACATCTTCCACCGTACGGGCGTATTCGTAGCGCGCGGCGAAACGCACCATGGCTGCACTGAGCCCCGGAGCCAGTTCGGTTTCGGCGCCCGGCAGTGCCTGCACCCATTGCGCCTCGGTTCCATACGCGTCCAGGCCTGGAACCGTAGCCATTGAAGTACGGCCCGGACCATTTCTTTGCGCGCCCAGCAGCATGAAATCGCTGGTTTCGGACGGAGGCAGGCGCGGCAACAAGGCGCTTTCGACGCATTTTTCCAGGACGTCCTCCGCCATCGCCCTGTAGGTGGTCCACTTCCCGCCTGTTACAGTCACCAGTCCGCTGGGGCTGACCAGTACAGTATGTTCGCGGCTGATTTTCTTGGTGTTGCCGCCTTCGTTTTCCGGCGGGCGCACGAGGGGCCGCAAACCCACCCATATGCTTCTGACGTCGCTGCGTTGCGGCGCGCGGCTCAGGTATTTTCCGGCTTCGCCAAGAATGAAGGCCACTTCTTCTGCAAAGGCATCCGGTTCGCGCGACAGGTCGCGGCGCGGTGTGTCTGTGGTACCCAGGATGACCTTGCCCAGCCATGGAACGGCAAACAGGACCCGCCCATCGTCGGTCTTGGGAACCAGCAAGGCATGATCGCCCGGAAGAAATTCGCTATCGACCACCAAATGCACGCCCTGGCTGGGCGCGACCATGGGCTGGGAATCGCGGCCGGTGGCCGCACCGTCTTTCTGGCGTATCTGATCGACCCACACGCCTGTGGCGTTCACGACGCATTTCGCCATGACAGTGTAGGACGTACCGGACTCCGCGTCCTCGCACTTTACGCCCGCCACTTTGCCGTCCTGGTGGATGAGATCGGTTACAGGACAATAGTTCAGCAGCAACGCCCCCTGTGTAGCAGCGGTTCTGGCCAGCGTTACAGCCAGACGCGCATCATCGAATTGTCCATCCCAATACTTGACTCCTCCCTTGAGGCCTTGCGCTTTTACGCCTGGCAAACACTGCCGTACTTGACTGGCATTGAGAAACTGTGTGGAACCAAGGCCGGCCTTGCCCGCCAGAGCGTCGTACATTTTCAGTCCTACGCCGTAGAATGGCGTTTCCCAGCATTTATAGCTGGGCATGACGAAAGACAAAGGACGCGCCAGATGCGGCGCGTTATGCAACAAGGTGGTCCGCTCGTGCAAGGCTTCGCGCACAAGGGCGATATTTCCTTGCGCCAGGTAGCGAACTCCGCCGTGGACCAGTTTAGTGGCGCGCGAGGAAGTGCCCTTTGCAAAGTCATGCGACTCGAGCAAGACAACCGAAAGACCGCGCAGCGCCGCGTCGAGCGCCACGCCGAGGCCGCTTGCCCCGCCCCCGATAATCGCTAGGTCGACCTGGCCGAGGCCGGCTAACGCGGCCAAATGTTGCGCCCTGTCGGACGCCTGGGGAGTAACGATAGTTGTCATATACGGGAAACCAAATGATTCGAGGCAGCGTAAGTGTAGAACACCGGCACACTACATGTGAAAGGCCGTATGCGCGAGCCGCGCACACGACCTTTTTCCAGCTCCGCCATCAGGACGGGATCAACGCACACGCCCTTCTTTCCACGCGCTCAACAAGGCGTCGTAGGCCACGGTTTCACCCTTGGGGCTTTCGTTCGCCAGCTTCTTCCATGGCGCCTGCTTGTCGCTGAGCCATTTTTCCGGATCGCTCTTGGGGTTCAGCTTGGGCGCGCAATGGCTCATGCCGGCACGTTCCAGCCGGGCCATGACGGCGTCCATTTCGGTTGCCAGCGTATCCATGGCTTGCTGAGGCGTAGTCTCGCCCGTAATGGCCGTGGCCACATTCTTCCACCATAGCTGAGCAAGCTTGGGATAGTCCGGCACGTTGGTGCCGGTAGGCGTCCATGCCACCCGCGCCGGACTCCGGTAAAACTCGATCAGGCCGCCGTACTTGTCGGCATTCTTTGTGAAGTACTCGCTATGGATGTCGCTGTCGCGAATGAAGGTAAGGCCGACGATGGACTTCTTGAGGGATGTGGTCTTGGCCGTGACGAACTGGGCGTAAAGCCAGGCGCCCGCAATCTTCTTGGGATCATGATTCTTGAAAAAGCTCCACGAGCCCACATCCTGGTAACCGTTCTGCATGCCCTCCTTCCAGTAGGGACCGTGCGGTGCAGGCGCCATGCGCCATTTCGGCGTGCCGTCTTCATTGACCACGGGCAAGCCTTTCTTGGTCATGTCGGCCGTAAAGGCCGTATACCAGAAGATCTGCTGCGCTATATGCCCTTGTGCGGGCACGGGCCCGGATTCGCTGAATGTCATGCCTTGCGCCTGTTTGGGCGCGTATTTTTTCATCCAGTCGATGTATTTCGTCAAAGCATAAACCGCCGCCGGCGAGTTGGTGGCCCCGCCTCGCGATACCGAAGCACCGACCGGTGTGCACTTGTCATCCGCGACCCGTATGCCCCACTCGTCGACAGGCATCCCGTTAGGTGTGCCTTTGTCGGCGGTGCCGGCCATGGACAGCCAGGCATCCGTGAAGCGCCAACCCAGCGACGGATCCTTCTTGCCGTAGTCCATGTGCCCATATATGGTTTGCCCGTCTATCGTCTTGACATCATTGGTGAAGAAGTTGGCGATGTCCTCGTAGGCGGTCCAGTTGACGGGCACCCCAAGGTCGTAGCCGTACTTGGCCTTGAACTTGTCTTTCAGGTCTTGGCGCGCGAACAGATCGGCACGGAACCAATAGAGGTTCGCGAACTGCTGGTCGGGCAATTGGTATAGCTTGTCGTCAGGCGCCGTGGTGAACGAGGTGCCGATGAAATCCTTGATATCCAGCTGCGGATTGGTCCATTGCTTGCCGTCGCCGTTCATGTAGTCGGTAAGCGACAGCATTTCGCCATAGCGGTAATGTGTGCCTATCAGGTCGGAATCCGAAATCCATCCATCGTAGATGGATCTGCCTGACTGCATGGAGGTCTGCAGCTTCTCGACAACATCGCCTTCCTGGATAAGATCGTGATTGACCTTGATGCCGGTGATCTCGGTAAACGCCCGAGCCAGCGTCTTGGCCTCGTACTCGTGTGTCGTAATTGTTTCGGACACGACCGATATCTCGTTGACGCCCTGTTCTTTCAGTTTCGCGGCGGCGTCGATGAACCACTTCATTTCAGCCATCTGCTGATCTTTGCTCAGGGTCGACGGCTGGAACTCGTTGTCTATCCATTTCTGGGCTTCGGCTTCGCCTGCATAAACCTGGCCGGATAGCAGGCACGTTACGGCAAATGCCAGTGCGGTACGACGAAATAACATTGTTGTCTCCTCGGTAGATCAAGTCCCCGCTTATTTCATTGCACTGCCGCGCAGATCGGGGGATAAGGAAATCGCGCGCAACAACAACCCAGCTCTATCCCTTGCGCATGACCAGCGCAAGAACCAGCATTGACACCACAAAACTGATCCAGACTGTAGGTTCCTCGGCAAGGCCGAACCACTGGGCGAGCTTGTCGCTAATGCCCAGGAAACCCAGATTGATGTAAGCGGCGATCAGCAGCCCCATGAACAGGCGGTCGCCGCGGGTAGTCTCCATGGGCAGAAAGCCTTTGCGCATGATGGTGGGACGCTTGATTTCCCACAGCGTCATGCCCACCAGCATCAGCGCTATGCAGATGAAGAACACGGCAGTGGGCAGAGTCCAAACCATCCAGTCCAGCATGCTGACTCCTTTACACGCGTCCCATTGCAAAACCTTTTGCAATGTAGTGCCGGACGAACCAGATTACGATGGCGCCCGGGATGATAGTGAGAGTTCCCGCCGCCGCGAGCGTGGCCCAGTCCATGCCCGAGGCGGACACCGTGCGCGTCATGGTGGCGACAATAGGTTTGGCGTGCACGCTGGTCAACGTACGGGCCAGCAGCAGTTCCACCCAACTGAACATGAAGCAGAAGAATGCGGCCACGCCAACGCCCGCCTTGATAAGCGGCAGGAAGATAGTCAGGAAAAATCGGGGAAAACTATAGCCGTCGATGTATGCCGTTTCATCGATTTCACGCGGGATACCGCTCATGAAACCTTCCAGTATCCAGACCGCCAGCGGCACGTTGAACACCAGGTGCGCCAGGGCTACCGCCCAGTAGGTATCCATCAGTCCCAGGGTCGAATACAACTGGAAAAATGGCAGCAGGAAGACAGCCGGCGGCGTCATCCGGTTTGTAAGCAGCCAGAAGAACACATGCTTGTCCCCGAGGAAACGATAGCGTGAAAACGCATAAGCGGCTGGCAACGCAACGGTGAGGGAGATTACGGTATTGAGCGCCACATAGATCAGACTGTTGATATACCCGCTATACCAGGATGGATCGGTGAAGATGGTCTTGTAGTTGTCCCACGTGAAGGTGGTGGGCCAAAGCGCAAAGCTGGACAAGATGCCTTGATTGGTCTTGAAGCTCATGTTGATCATCCAATAGATAGGCAACATGGCGAATATCAAGTACAGGACCAGAAAAATGCTGCGTTTGCGGAAGCGCTTACTGTCATTCATGGCCGGGCTCCTTGTCTTGCGTTCCCACGCGCAGCATCCAGGTGTACAGGATGAAACACAAGAGCAGGATGATCAGGAAATAGATAAGCGAGAAAGCAGCCGCGGGGCCCAGATCGAACTGCCCGACCGCTTTCTGGGTAAGGTACTGGCTAAGGAAAGTCGTGGCGTCGCCCGGCCCGCCGCCGGTCAGCACGAAAGGCTCGGTGTAGATCATGAAGCTGTCCATGAATCGGAGCAGCACCGCGATCATCAACACACCGCGCATCTTGGGCAGCTGAATGTAGCGGAATATCGAAAACTTGCTGGCGCCGTCGATGCTGGCTGCCTGGTAATAGGCGTCGGGAATGGACCGCAGGCCCGCAAATGCCAGCAAGGCAACCAGCGGTGTCCAGTGCCACACATCCATCAGAAGCACGGTCAGCCAGGCATGTGTCGGGTTGCTGGCGTAGCTGTATTCGATGCCCATAGTCCGCAAGGCATGGCCCATAAGGCCAATGTCGGGACGCCCGAATATCTGCCAGATCGTGCCGACGACATTCCACGGAATCAGCAGGGACAAGGCGACCAGAACGAGCACCGCCGACGACTTCCAGCCGGTGGACGGCATGGCCAGGGCCAGCATTATGCCCAGGGGTATCTCTATGGCCAGCACGGAAAACGAGAACACCAGCTGCCTCGCCAGCGCTCCGTGCAAGTCCTCGTCCCGCATGACGGCGGTAAACCATTCGGTACCGACGAACACTGCGCGCGTCGGCGAGATAACGTCCTGGACCGAATAGTTCACCACTGTCATGAGCGGCAGCACTGCGGAAAACGCCACACACAATACGACCGGCAGTATCAGCCACCAGGCTCGTTGATTGACAGGTTTGGCGGATACATTCATGGAATGAGCTCCTCGTCCTGGTAAAAGCAGGAGTGCCTGCCCAGAAGCGCAAGGCCGGCCGCGCTGCCGGGTTCCGGCAGGACATGTTCAAGGCCCAGGCGTGCACGCACGAGATGCGACCCCACCCTGGCAGTCAATAACTGGTATGTGCCCACGTTCTGCACTTTCTCGACGATTGCCGTAAAGACGCCGGGCTTGCCGGGTTCGGCCAGATGCGTGTATTCGGGACGTATGCCCAACTTGATATGGCCGCGGGCGGACGCGATGCCGGCGGGTACCGCCACCGACTGCCCTTCCAGCTTGACCACGCCGTCGACCGATTCGACAGGCAGTATATTCATGCCTGGCGAACCGATGAAATGACCGACAAAGGTATGCGCAGGACGCTCGAACAGGTCTTCGGGCGTGCCGACCTGCACCACCTTGCCGCGCGACATGACCATGATCTGCTCCGCAAACGTCAACGCTTCCACCTGATCGTGCGTGACGTATATCAGCGTGAGCTTGAGTTCGCGATGGATCTGCTTGAGCTTGCGACGCAAATGCCATTTCAGCTGGGGATCGATAACGGTAAGCGGTTCGTCGAACAAGACCGCCGACACGTCGGACCTGACCAGGCCCCTTCCCAACGAGATCTTCTGCTTGGCATCGGCCGAAAGCCCCGCCGCACGGTGGTCCAGTTGATGGCTCAATTCCAGCATTTCGGCTATCTGGCCGACGCGCGCCTTGATCTGCGCCGCCGGCATGTTGCGGTTGCGTAGCGGAAACGCGAGGTTCTCGCCGACAGTCATGGTGTCGTAAACGACGGGAAACTGGAACACCTGTGCGATATTGCGCTCTTGCGGCGTGGCAGATGTCTTGTCGACGCCATCGAAGTAAACGCTGCCATGCGAGGGCTTGAGCAGGCCCGAAATAATGTTCAGCATAGTCGTCTTGCCGCAGCCCGACGGTCCAAGCAGCGCATAAGCCCCGCCATCGCCGAATGACATCTTCAAGGGCAGCAAAGCGTAGTCCTCATCGCGCTGGGGATGGTCCACATAGGAATGAGACAGGTCCAGATCAATTCGAGCCATATCAGTTTTTCCTTTGCGGCGCATACAGAAGCCTGTCCGTAGCGTCGAACACCAGGGCCATGGCCGGGGCGAAGTGCAAAACCAGCGGCGCGCCGATATCGAAGTGATGAACGCCGGTGACCTGGGCGACAAGGTCGCCGATGCCGGACGCCATGTGCACGAAGGTATCGGACCCTGATATTTCGGCCAGCTGCACTTTGCCGCGCAAGGCAATATCGCCTTCCCGGGCTTGCACGCGCAGGGAGCTGGCCCGCAAGCCTACCGTGACGGCGGCCCCGTCTGCCGCCACGCCTTCGGGCAAGGCCAGCGCAAGCGTGTCACCGGAAGGCAACTGCACACCGGTGCTGGAGCGCAGCGCCTTGATGAAGTTCATGGGTGGATCGCTGAAAGCGCGGGCAACCCGGACAGAGCAGGGAAAATTGAACACCTCGGTGGCCGGGCCGTACTGCAGCAGCTCGCCACGATCGAGCACCGCGGTATAACCTCCGAGCAACAAGGCCTCGCCCGGTTCGGTCGTGGCATAAACAATCGTGGAGTCGCCCGATTCGAACAATAGTCCGAGTTCTTCGCGCAATTCTTCACGCAGCTTGTAATCAAGATTGACCAGCGGTTCGTCCAGCAACATGAGAGGGGCATTCTTGGCCAAGGCGCGCGCCAAGGCCACGCGCTGCTGCTGGCCGCCGGACAGCTCGGCTGGGAGGCGGTCGAGGAACATGCCGATGTGCAGCTTGTCGGCCAAGGCCTGCACCTGTTTCGAGATATTTTTCTCGCCGCGCAATCTGAGCGGCGACGCAATGTTCTGCCGGACGGTGAATGAGGGATAGTTGATGAACTGTTGATAGACCATGGCGACATTGCGATTGCGCACTGACTTGCCCGTTACATCGCGATCGTCTACCAGGACTTTGCCCGCGCTGGGCGCATCCAGACCTGCCATGATACGCATGAGGCTGGTCTTGCCGGCCAGGGTGGCGCCCAACAATACCGTGACTGCGCCGGCTTGCGGGCGCAGGCTCATGTCATAAAGCCAAGTTTCGCTTCCTACCTTCTTGCTGATGCCGTCTAGCGCCAACTGCATGGTTCGTCTCGCTGTACTTGTTCTATTCTGCGCATTATTGTTCGTTTACTATATATTTTCCGTAGATGAAAACCCTAGGGTCGTTTCCTTTTCTTTCGATGTACAGTGCTTTTGTTCCGTAATCGACCAGAAGCATGAATCCCAATCCGCGCCAGCTCAAGCTCATGCAATATGTGCAGGGGCATCACTCCAGCACGGTTGACGAGCTCGCCTCGCACCTGGACGTGACCGTTCAGACGGTCCGCCGCGATGTGCAGCGCCTGTCCGAGGCCGGCCTCGTCGCCCGCTTCCATGGAGGCGTACGGCTGCCGGACTCCACCATCGAGAATATTGCGCACCACCAGCGCGAGAACCTGCATGCGGAAGGCAAACGCCGCATTGCCCAGGCCGTCGCGCGTGCCGTGCCGAACGATTGTTCCCTGCTGATCAACATAGGCACAACGACCGAAGCCATTGCCAAGGCCTTGATGCAGCACACCGGTTTGCGCGTCATTACCAACAACATCAATGTTGCGGCAATACTCAGCCGCAACCAGAACAGCGAGGTCATCGTGGCGGGCGGCGTGGTGCGGCCGCGCGATCACGGCATTGTCGGCGAAGCCACTGTGGATTTCATACGCCAGTTCAAGGTGGACATCGCTCTGATCGGCATATCCGGCATCGACGCGGACGGATCGTTGCGCGACTTCGACTATCGGGAAGTAAAGGTGTCGCAGGCCATTATTTCGCACGCGCGCGAAGTGTGGCTCGCTGCCGATTCAAGCAAGTTCAACCGGCTGGCCATGGTGCGCGTGGCGCAGCTCGCCCAGATAGACCGCCTGTTCACCGACAACGTGCCGCCGGACCCATTTCCGGACCTGCTCGCGCACGCCCAGGTACGATGCGACATCGCAATGTGATACAAATCAGCCACTTCCACTTAGCAACCCGACATGAACTACATACTTGCACTCGACCAGGGAACCTCCAGCACGCGCAGCATCGTATTCGATGAAGCCGGAAACATCGTGGCGCTGGCGCAAAAGGAGCTTGCCCAGATTTATCCGGAACCGGGCTGGGTCGAACACAACCCCATGGAGATCTGGGCGTCGCAGCTTGCAACCGCTAGGGAAGCAATAGCCGAAGCCGGCCTGAAGGCCAGCGATATCCACGCCATTGGGATCACCAATCAACGGGAAACCACCGTGGTCTGGAACCGCAAGACAGGCCAGCCCATCTACAACGCCATCGTCTGGCAGGACCGGCGGGCCGAACCGACTTGTGCCGCGCTGCGCGAAAGCGGCATGGACCGCCTCATCCTCGAAAAGACCGGATTGCGCGTCGATGCGTATTTTTCGGGCACCAAACTGAAATGGATACTGGACCACGTACCCGACGCCCGCCAACATGCCCGCAAGGGAGAGCTGGCATTCGGTACGGTGGACAGCTGGCTGATCTGGCAACTGACCAAAGGCCAGATGCATAGTACTGACGTCAGCAACGCCTCGCGCACGATGCTGTTCAATGTACACAGCAATCAGTGGGACGACGAGCTGCTGCAAGCGCTGGACATCGAGCCGGGTCTTATGCCGAAGGTCTTGCCTTCCGCCGCCGAGTTCGGTGCGATCCACCCCGAGTTCCTGGGGCATTCCATTCCTATTTGCGGGGTCGCCGGCGACCAGCAAAGCGCCCTGTTCGGCCAGGCTTGCTTCAGTGCCGGCATGGCCAAGAACACCTACGGCACGGGTTGTTTCATGCTAATGCATACCGGTACGAAATTCGAAACGTCGCAAAACGGCCTGGTCACTACCAGCGCCGCGCAAACAAGCACCCAAGTCGAATACGCCATGGAAGGCAGCGTATTTGTCGGGGGAGCAGTCGTGCAGTGGATGCGCGACGGCCTCAATGCCGTCAAAAAAAGCAGCGAGATCGAGGCCCTCGCGCATAGCGTGCCCGATTCCGGCGGTGTAATGCTGGTGCCGGCATTTACCGGCCTGGGGGCACCCTACTGGAAACCTGAAGCGCGCGGCACCATCACCGGGCTCACTCGCGGCAGCACCATGGCGCATATCGCCCGGGCGGCGCTTGAAAGCATAGCGTATCAATGCGCCGCTTTGCTGCAGGCCATGAGCCGCGATGCCGTGGCCGCAGGATCCGAGCCATTGGCTGAACTTCGTGTGGACGGGGGCGCCTGCGTCAACGATTTGCTGATGCAATTTCAGGCCGATCTGCTGGGCATCCCTGTTCTGCGCCCTACCATGGTGGAGACGACCGCATTGGGCGCCGCCTACCTTGCCGGGCTGACCAGCGGCATGTACAGGAATAAAGAACAGTTGTCGGCCTTGTGGCAGGTCGAGCGGCGTTTCACGCCGCAACTCGCCCGCGGCGATGCGCAGGCGCTGATGCAACAGTGGGAGCACGCGGTACGGCAAACCTGCCTGCCGAAACAGTAAAGCCGGGTGACCTACAATAAAGCCATTCCATACATGGCCGAATCATGCCCGAACTTGACCCCGATACCGCCCCCGTCCACGTAAAGTGGACGGAAAATGAACAAGCCCGTTCTGCGCGGTGGTATGCCCAAAACAGCAGTGCACCGCCACAACGCATTATTACGGCCGACGACACACTGAGCGCCGACACCGCTTATCGCTTGATCAGCCAAGGCACGGCGCTGCTGTGGCGCGGCGACTTCCAGAATGCCAGACAATTGCTTCAGGCGCTGACGCGCCGGGTCGATAGAAAAAAGAAAACGGCACGCCCCGGCAGCGAGGCTATATCGCGGATCGACGCCTTCAATAAGCATCGCCTGCAACAGTCTCAACGCAGCCAATTGCTCAACAAGCTGTTGATCGAGCTTGGCCCCGATGCCGGCATTGCGCTGCGCCGCGCACCGGACGTTCACGACGCCTGCCGGGCGGCTTTTGGCGAAACGCCGGAGCCGTTCCTGCTGCCCCTGAGAGCACTGCAAGGAATTATCGGCGCATATGAATGGAAAAAGAAGGGCGTGCCCATCCCTGCCCTTGGCGGCAACATCCATGTGGACTACGGCGTATTCTCCCCCAACCGGGGCGAATACATAGAGCTGGTCGCGCAGGCTCCGCTGCCGGTGCAAGACCTTGCTTTCGATATCGGGACCGGTAGTGGCGTGCTTGCCGCGGTACTTGCCCAGCGCGGGGTGCGCAAAATCATTGCAACAGACCAGGACTCGCGTGCCCTCGCATGCGCGCAGCAAAACGTTGCCCGGCTGGGATTGAGCCACGCCATCGAGCTGCGGGACGTCGACCTGTTTCCGGAAGGCCGCTGCGGGCTCATCGTCTGCAATCCGCCATGGCTGCCGGCCAAGCCCACCGTTCAACTTGAGCGTGCCATTTATGATCCAGACAACAGCATGCTGCTGGGATTCCTGAATGGCCTCACCGGCCATTTGACCCCCGACGGCGAGGGATGGCTGATCATGTCCGACCTGGCAGAACATCTGGGACTGCGCAGCCGCGAATTTCTGCTACAAGCCATTGCCGGCGCCGGACTACGCGTAGTCGACCGAATGGATGCACGCCCGAAACATCGCAAGGCAAGCGACGAATCCGATTCGCTGCATGCGGCGCGCAGCGCCGAAACAACTTCATTATGGCGGCTGGCCTTGGCGAAATAAAACAAGTCCCGCTACTGATTATGTCCCTGGACTTATCGGCCCTACACTTACGCTCGTCATGTGCGCTGGAGGCACTCTGAATCATGCTACAAAAAATCATTCTGGCCATCGCGGTCTTCATCATTGTCCTGGTTGCGCTGACCTTCGGCGAAGCGATCGCGTACGAAGCCTTCGCCTGGATCTCCCATCTGACCGGATTGGTATTCCATAATTTTTCCGACGTGTACTACGCAGCCATGAACTACGTTTCCGTCCACGCCACCAAAGTCGTCATCGCCCTGCTTCTTACCGTCCCCATCAGCCTGTGGATCATCAAGAGCAAAGGTTCGGAACTGGAAAAGCCCACCAATCATCGCAAGATTGCCATTGTCCTGGCAATTTTCCTGGGTTGGCTGGGTGCGCACCGCTTTTACCTGGGCCAGATCGGCTGGGGAATTTTCTACCTGGCCATCTTCTATTTTTTCGCGCCCCTGGTCATCATCCTGGGCCTCATCGACGCAGTGCGCTATATGTTCATGAGCGATGAAGAGTTTGCCATGGTGCGTACGTGAACGTGGGCCATTGATCCGGCCGGACCATGCGATTCCACCTGCTCCCTTCAACGGGCTTGTGCCAGGATGCCCGGTTTGACGAATGCCTGGTCGGCTTTGTCGCGGAAAACGGGCCCACGGCTTGCGTATGGGAATCAAGCCAGGGGCTCGTTGTGCCCCGCACTTACCAGCGCCATGCCAATTTTTTGGCCAGCTGCGCATTGTTCGCCGCGCGGGGCTGGCCGGTAACGGTTCGGCAGTCCGGCGGCGGCATTGTTCCCCAAGGGGCCGGCATCATCAATCTGAGCATGGCTTATGCGGTCCAGGGCAAACCGTTGGATCATTCCGACGACGCCTATCTGCTGATTTGCCATGTCATGACAGAAGCCTTGAGGGAGTTCGGCGTAGCCGGCCATCCCCAGGCGGTGGAAGGTTCGTTTTGCGATGGTCGCTATAACCTGGCGGTGGGCCACGGGTCAGACGCGAAGAAAATCGCCGGCACGGCGCAGCTATGGCGCCGCCACGCAGGCGCCACGGCCACCGATGCCCGACAGATCGTGCTGGTGCATGGCCTGATACTCGCCCGGATAGACTGCGAGGAGCTGACCGAACTCGCCAACTATTTCGAGCAATCCCTGGGCACGGACAAACGGTATTCGAGCGACAGGATTGCCTCGCTGCATGACTTGGCCATCGTGGCCGGCACGGGCGACCTTCCCTTTACGCATGTATTGAAGACGGCACTGGAGCGTCAAATTCTGTCGCTTCAAGATTAATCGCTGGCGCAAGCGAACTTTCCATTACATAATGTAAAGCTGTTCCGTCCCGCTAGAGTACGTGCTCCATGATAATGATGTTGCCTTTTTTGTCCGGCATGCTGGCCGTGTGGTTTGGCCTTAAGGGCCACCGTCCTGCCTGCATTTCGCTTTGGCTGATTACCTTGGTGGTGTTTGCCGCCAGCTGCAAATTCCACATGACCGATCCTCTCGGGTTCTCGCTGTAAGCCATGGCCAACTTTTACTACACGCATAACAAATATCGGCTGTCGCGGACGCTGAACTTGATGGCACTGGCCGGTGTTTGCGGCATCTTGCTGTTTGCGTTCATATGGCAGTTTGCCTTCAACGATCTGCCTTGCCCCTTATGTCTGTTGCAACGCGCAGCCTTCGTCATGGTGGGAATCGGACTGCTTCTGAATCTGCGCTTCGGTCCTTCGGCCATGCATTACGGCATGGTTATTCTGTCGGCCCTGGGCGGCGCATTCGCAGCCGGTCGGCAAGTACTGCTGCATATTGGCGCCGGCGACCCGGGCTATGGCCCTCCTTTCCTGGGCTTGCATTTCTACACCTGGGCTTTGATGTTCTTCGTCGCTTTCATCGCCTGGACGGGCTTCATGCTGGTCCTGGATCGTCGGTGCGCCGACCAGCCGGACGCACAGCCTGTCGGTGGCATCGCCCGCGGCGTAATGTGGCTGTTTCTGCTGCTGGTTGCGGGCAATATGATCTCGACCATGCTGGAATGCGGGTTTGGCGCGTGCCCCGATGATCCGGTCAGCTATCTCTGGCTGCAATAAGGCAGTCATGCAATTGTGCCGTGTTGCCCTTAACGGTGAACCGGTCGATATCATGAGACACCCACTGCATTACAATCACGTTAACATCACCAACGTTGATAGCCATGGAAAGCAAGACCGCGCGACTTACAGTGCTTATCGATCCCGCCAAGAAAAAAGTTTTCGAACAGCTTTGCGCCAGCCAGGACATCACACCATCCCAGGTGGTTCGTCAATTGATACGTGACTACCTCGCGCAGCATGGCGTCAGCTACGGACCGGCCGGCACCACGACCAATCCACAAGTAAAAGGCTCCAGCGATAAGTAAGCGCGAACAACTTACACTGGCGCCCCCGGTTCTTGCCGTGCTTGCAATGGCAAGATGACCTCGATAAATGTCTGGGCGACATTCTGCGGACCGAGCTTATCGATAAGGCCCATTTTCCTGAGCTTGCCATAGACGCGTGGATTCGCTTCCACAACAATGACGCGTACACCGCGTGCCTGCAGATCCAGCACGGCCTCTTCGAAGGCCTGTAGACCGGTCGCATCGATAAACGGCACATTTCCCAACCTGATCACAAGCACTCGCGGGTCAGTATGAGTATCAGCCAAGGCGCGCTCAAAAGCGTCGACAGCAGCAAAAAAGAACGGGCCGTCTACGGCATATACCAGCACGTCGGACGGCAACTGCGGCAGGCCTTCATGCGCCAGTTCTTTATCTAGCGCGGGGCCGTTCTGCCGGCGCACCGCCACGCTTCCCGCCATGCGTCGCATGAAGTGAAGCATGGCCAGCACCACCCCGATATTTACCGCCACCACCAGATCGGCAAAGACCGTCAGGGTGAACGTGACAAGCAAAATAGTGACATCGGCCTTCGGTGCGCGTTTTACCATCTTGATCACATGGCGCAATTCGGCCATGTTCCACGCCACGACGAAGAGGATGGCGGCAAGACATGCCAGCGGAATATTAGCAGCCAGCGGCGCCAGAAAAAGCAGGACGACAATCAGCGTCAACGCATGCACAAGGCCCGCCACGGGACTGGTCCCGCCATTGCGGATATTGGTGGCTGTGCGCGCGATGGCGCCGGTGGATGCGATACCGCCGAAAAAAGGCGCCACCACATTGGCCAGCCCCTGGCCTATGAGTTCCTGGTTGGAGTTGTGCCGCGTTCCTGCCATGCCATCCGCCACCACTGCGGAGAGGAGCGACTCGATAGCGCACAGCATCGCGATGGCAAAAGCCGGGCCGATAAGCTCGAGCAAGCGCGACAGAGTAATGTCCGGCACTTGCCAGGACGGAAGTCCGCGCGGTATCTCGCCGTATGTACTGCCCAGTGTGGCTACGCTTTCAAAACCGAACATGGCCTGGATTACCGTTACGGCCACGAGAGCCACAAGCGGGCCGGGCACCCGCGCCAGCATTCGTACACGGGGCGTAACAATGAGAAGGCCCAGAGCGATGAGCGCCAGCAGTGTCGTTGCCCAATCGAACTGCGGTAATGCTTGCATCAAGAGCCAAAGTTTCTGATGAAAATGTTCACCGGCGACAGGCGGCAGGCCGAAGAAGTCTTTCCACTGGCCCACCCAGATGACGACACCAATGCCGGCTGTGAAACCGACAATGACGGGGGCCGGGATGAATTTGATAACGGCGCCCATGCGAGCGACGCCAAAAAACAGCAGGATGATGCCTGCCATTATTGTGGCGATCTGGAGGCCCTCGATACCATGATCGGCTACCACTGCCGCGAGAATCACAATAAAGGCACCAGTGGGTCCGGCAATCTGAACTCGGCTTCCACCAAACAGCGACACAACGATGCCTGCAATGATGGCGGTATAGATGCCCTGTTCCGGCTTCACGCCCGACGCGATCGCGAATGCCATCGCCAGCGGCAGCGCGATGACGCCAACAATAAGGCCGGCGGCAATATTGGAAAGCCAGTGCGACCGCTGCAGCAGGCCGGCACGGTATGCATCAACAACAGCGAGCATTGCGATTCCCGGTAGGCTAATATAATGTTGCTTGCATTATAATGTAATGTGAGTGCAGCTACTTGCGCAACAGGCGCAGACTGTTTGCCACAACAAGCAGGCTGGCTCCTACATCGGCAAACACCGCCATCCACATCGTGCCCATTCCCCACACTGTCAGCAGCAGGAATACGGCCTTGATGCCCAGCGCCACCGAAATATTCTGCACCAGCACGGAATGCGTGGCCCGCGACAGGCGAATGAAGCGCGGAATCTTGCGCAGGTCGTCATCCATCAATGCCACATCGGCCGTTTCAATCGCCGTATCGCTGCCCATTGCGCCCATGGCGAAGCCTATATCGGCACGCGCCAATGCCGGCGCGTCATTGATGCCGTCGCCAACCATTCCTACGACGCCCAGATCGGCATAGCGTTGGATGGCATCAAGCTTGTCGCCCGGCATCAGTTGCGCCTGCACGGAATCGATGCCTACCTGTGCGGCGATGTTTTCAGCCGCCGCCAAATTATCGCCCGAGAGCATCGCAGTCCGCACTCCCATTCCATGCAGCTGCGAAATGGCTTCCTGCGAAGATAGCTTTACCGCGTCCGCCACCGCAAAAAGCGCCAGAATTCGATCTGGAGTTGCCAGCACGGTTACCGTCTTGCCCTGCTCTTGCAAGGCGGCGGCGCAGCGTTCGGTGGCGGGACTGCAAGGCGGCCGGCCGGCCTGGCTGCTGACCCAACGCAAGCTTCCCAGGCTGTACAAGACTCCGTCCAGACGTCCCTGGGTGCCGCCGCCCAGGGACGCGGCGAAATCCTGGACATCCAGCAGTTCATCCGGACCATAGGCCTGAAAAATAGCCTGTGAGACCGGATGGTCGGATCGGGCGGCCAGGCTGGCCGCCAACTGCTGATAGCGCCGTTCATCGTTCGTCCGGCCATCCAGGATGAGAACATCCGTTTGCCGTGGCCGGCCTTCCGTAAGCGTGCCGGTTTTATCCAACGCCAGCCAGGCAAGCTTGCGCCCCTTCTCCAGATGAACACCGCCTTTGATCAAGATACCGTGGCGCGCAGCCGCCGCCAAGCCACTGACGATGGCAACCGGCGTGGAAATGACCAGTGCGCAAGGACAGGCAATAACCAGCAGAACCAGCGCCTTGTAGATCCAGTCGAGCCAGGGCTCCTGGAGGAAGAGCGGTGGAACAAGCGCCACGAGCAAGGCCACGGCGCAGACAATGGGCGTGTACACCTTGGCAAACCGGTCTACCAAGCGCTGAGTTGGCGCCTTGCTGGCCTGTGCCTCTTCGACGGCATGGACGATACGGGCCAGCAAGGTATTGCCGTAACCGGCTTCCACGCGATACTCGATCTCGCCCATGCCATTTATGCTGCCGGCAAAGACCGGATCGCCTATGCCCTTGTCGATCGGCATGCTTTCGCCGGTAATGGGAGCCTGATCGACCGACGTGCGGCCGCTCACCACCCGGCCATCCAGGCCTATGCGTTCACCGGGGCGCGCGCGCAGGGTTGCGCCCGGCTGTATCGACGCTGCTTCCACCGTGCGCCACGCGCCATCGGCGTCCCGTACGGACACGGTTTCGGGTGCAACTTCCATGAGCCGCTCGACGGCATGGCGCGCACGGTCCAGCGAGCGCGCCTCAAGCAGTTCGGCAATCGAAAACAACACCATGACCATTGCCGCTTCCGGCCAATGTCCCAGAGCCAGCGCGCCGGTGACGGCAATGCTCATCAAGGCATTGATATTCAAATTGCCGTTGCGGATGGCCACCAGGCCCTTTTTATAAGTACCGATCCCGCTGAGTGCGACAGCGAACAGGGCCAAGGCCATCGAGGGCCAGCCGGGGTAGTCCAGCCATGCGAGCGCCTCGGCAGCGACAGCTGCTGCGGCTGCAATGGCCAGCGGCCACCAGGGCTTAGCGGGAACGGCCAACGCCTTGCCGAGCAGCTTGCCTTGTTCGGGCAGCTCCGGCTCGAAGCCCAGACTGCGTATGGCGTGCACGATGGCGTCCAGGGCGGTCGGCGCATGATCCACCGTCAGCACACGCTGCATAAGATTGAAATGCACACCGAGGACGCCGGCCATGGGTTCCAGCTTGCCGCGTATCAAGGCCTCTTCCGTGGGGCAGTCCATCTGGCTGATGCGCATTGCGGTGCGCGCGGCGCCCGGAACAGCTGCGTCTATCGCGTCGGGCACAGAATCGGCATGCGCGTGCGGTGTGTGATCGTGACCATGGTCGGGAGCGTGCTCGTGGTGATGACAGCAGTGTTGATGGTTTGAAGACATATCATTCTGGCTCGGCTTATTGCGTAGAGCCAGTAAACACCTTAAAGTGACTATAAGGTCAATACCCACACGGAGCCAGCATGAAAATAGGCGACTTGGCCAAGGCGGCCGCTTGCAGTACCGAAACCATACGTTTTTACGAGAAGGAAGGCCTGCTGCCGGCCCCGGAACGCAGCGACGGCAACTACCGGAATTACCGGGCCGAGCATGTGGAGCGCCTGCGCTTCATCCGCAACTGCCGCAAGTTGGACATGGCGCACGACGAAATCCGCGCCCTGCTCAGCTACATTGATCAGCCTCATGAGAATTGCGGCCCGGTCAATCGCCTGCTTGATGAACACATTGTTCATGTCGACGTGCGTATCGCCGAACTGCAACGCTTGCGCGGCCAACTGATGGGCCTGCGCGAGCAATGTGCCAGCGCACAACCCGTGCAAGACTGCGGCATTCTTCATAGCCTCGCCGCGATGGAAACAGAAGAAAAGCTTCCCTCGGCGTCTCACCTGGGATAGAACGAAAAAAGGGGCCGCAACAAGCAGCCCCTTCTTCCTTCAAGTCCCATCCTTTCGGGCGGGATACTGCATTACTCTGCATACGCCGGATGGCGCACGCTTCACTTACTCAGCAGCAGCCGTTGCGCCGTAAGCATCGTGCTTGGCATAGGTTTTTGGCTGGAATACGCCAATCACCACCTGCCAGAATATGGCGAAGGCGCCGACGATGAAGACGACGTCACCAAACGTACGGACCCAGCGCAGCGTTTGCAGGATATCTTGCTGCATGAACTCTTCGCTGCGGGCGTACCACATGCCTTCGGTAATGCTTGCATAGGCCTGGATAATGCCTATGGGCAGCAGACTTGTACCGATCATCAATACCAGGCCGATGTTCAGGCCCCAGAAACCGGTACGCATGAGCGACTCGCTGAACTTGAAGCCCGGCACGATATAGCGCAGGACCAACAGCGTGAAGCCAAGTGCCAGGAAGCCATAAACACCAAACAGCGCTGCGTGGGCATGGACTGGTGTGGTATTGAGGCCCTGGATGTAATACAGGGAAATAGGCGGATTGACCATGAAGCCGAATACACCCGCGCCGAGCATGTTCCAGAAGGCAACGGCGACAAAGCACATCAAGGGCCAGCGCACGGTTTCCATCCAGGGGGCGCGTTCTTTGAGCCGCCAGTTTTCCCATGCTTCATAGCCCAGGATGATCAGAGGCACGACTTCAAGGGCGCTGAAGCTTGCGCCTATGGCCATGACCGGCGTGGTGGTACCGGAGAAGTACATATGGTGCAGGGTTCCGGGCACGCCGCCCAGCATGAACAGCGAGGCGGATGCCAGACTGGCTACCGTTGCGCCGCGCTTGGACACCAACCCCATGGTGGCGAAGATGAATGCCAGGGCAGTGGTTGCAAAGACTTCAAAGAAACCTTCCACCCAAAGGTGGACAACCCACCAGCGCCAGTATTCCATGATGGTGATGTGAGTGCGTTCACCGTAGAACAGGCCGGTACCGTAGAACAAGCCGATAGCGATGGTCGAAGCAACCAGCAGTGCAAGCAGGTTCTTGTCGCCGCCTTTCTTGAACGCGGGCAACATGCCGCGCAGCATCAGCAACAGCCAGAATGCCAGGCCCAGGAACTTCACGATTTGCCAGAGGCGGCCAAGCTCAAGGTATTCATACCCTTGATGACCGAGCCAGAAATTGAACTGTTCGGGCATGATGTGCTTGATGGCAAGGAAGTTGCCGACATATGCGCCGACGACCAGAACCACCAGCGCCCAGAACAGGATGTCCACCCCCAGCTTCTGGTACTTGGGGTCCTTGCCGCCATTGACGACCGGAGCCAGGAACAAGCCGGCAGCCAGAAAGCCCGATGCAATCCAGAACAAGGCGGTTTGCAAGTGCCACGTGCGCGTCAACGAGTACGGCAGCCATTCGGAAATATTGATGCCGTAGAAGGTCTGGCCTTCGACGGTGTAGTGCGCCGTCAGGCCACCCAGTAGCACTTGCGCGACGAACAGGGCAACGACCAGGAATAAGTATTTGCCCAATGCCCGCTGCGAAGGCGTCAGGCCGCCGAGCGTAAGCGGATCCTTTTTGGGCGATTCGGGTTCCGGGTGATCGCGATGCAGGAAGGCCCATCCCCATACGAGGAACGCGATCCCGGCCAGCAGAAGAACCACGCTGGTGACCGACCACATGATGTTGGCGCCCGAAGGGTGGTTATCGACCAGGGGTTCGTGCGGCCAGTTGTTGGTATAGGTTACGTTGGTGTTGGGACGTTCAGTCGACGCGGCCCAGGACAGCCAGAAATAGAATTTGGCCAGGTCCTCACGGCGGCCGGCATCGGGCAAGGTGTCTTCCTTCATGGCGAAGTTGGACCGCGTGCGCTGCAGTTCCGGATCGTTGCCGTAAAGCCTTATGTAGTAATCCCCGGTGCTGGCCATGGCCTTGGCGCGGCGTTCCGACACCGTCACCACGCCTGTTTCAGGATTCAGGGTGTTGCGCCGATACTCGTTTTTCAGCTGGTTCTTCAAGGCGGCTTGCTGGTCTTCGTTCAACTGGGCGAACGGGACGCCGGCGGTTTCCTGTGCGGCAACTTCAAGCCAGGCGAGAAGCTCGCGGTGCAGCCAGTCGGCGCTCCAGTCGGGCGCCTGATAAGCGCCATGGCCCCAGATGGAACCAACCTGCATGCCGCCGGTGCTTTGCCAGGCAGTTTGACCATCGAGTATTTCCTCTTTGGTCATGAGCTGCTGGCCGCCAACGGTAACGACCTGGGCCGGTATGGGTGGAACCTGGCGATAAACTTCAACGCCGCTCCACCCAAGTATTCCGAACGTGACCGCCAAAACGGCCAGTAATAACCACCATAATTTCTTGTACTCACCCATGATGAGCTCCTTCTGCTGCAATTGAGGCATTTAAGAACAGCACATTGTTTTCAAGGTGAATGTGCTGCATCAAGTCTTCCTTGAATGCGTTGAGACCTCCGTACAATGCGCGCCAGGTATTGCAGGCATTGACCGGAGTCGTAATATTGTTGGTAAGGCGTTGAATATTGCCCAGCGCGCCGCCGTGTTGCTCATGCTCGAAGCGCATCACCGAAATCGGAGCCTGGGCCGCGGCGTTCATACCCTTGGCCAGCATGGGGAAAAGCATCTGCTCTTCTTTCATCATGTGGCTTTCCAGTTCTTGCTGGAGGCCTTCGAGCGCGTCTGCCAGGCCGCTGGGGCATCCCGCCCGACCGGCGTGCACGTATTCGACACGGCGCGCCAGGCGGATGAGTTCGGGCAGCTGGACGCGATGGCGTTCGTGGAAACGGCCAACGATATGCGCGACAAGTTCATCGGCAGCCGCCTGGCGCCAGTCGACCCCGGCCGCAGGGTCGTCCAATAATCGAGCCAGTGCGGCAACTATTTGGTCGAGATCCAGGCCTTGCTGCTCCACAGCTTCGGCCAGAGTCTTGTCGCCCCCGCAACAAAAGTCGAGTTGAAACTCGTGAAAGACCCGGGTGGCGCCGGGGACGGCACTGGCTAATGTGCCCAGCGTCTGGTCCGGCAAGTTCTTGTTCATTTGGCTTCGTCCTCAAAGTGCTATTGATTACGAATGACCTAAAGCATTATCCGTGCCAATTTTTTTCTTCCATCTTTTCAATAGCAGAAGCCGGAACAGGGTAAATAAAACCTACAGCATAAGGGTATATAAAACCCTATATAGGTATAATCCACCCATGGATCAACTGATACTCGCCGATTTGGTCACCGACCTGCCCAATGCCGTGCGCTTGCAGCGTGCGGTTCATACCATGCGCGAACGGTTCCGCTGCGACGCAGTAGGACTGCTCAGCCTGGACACCGACAGCCTCCGGCTTGTTGCGGCGTCCGGACTGGCGCACGAAGCGCTTGGCCGCCGCTTTGTGGTGGCACAGCATCCGCGGTTCGCGACTATCCTGGCTCGCCGCGAGCCCACCTGGTTCGAGCCGGGCAGCATATTGCCCGATCCTTACGATGGGCTGCTGGACGATCGCAAGGGCTCCCCCCTTCCGGTGCACGACTGCCTGGGCATGAGCTTGTATCTGGAGGGGCGGCTTTGGGGCGCTGTGACGCTGGATGCGCTGAAAATGGGAACCTTCAATGCGGACGCGCAACTCGAACTGAGGCGTTTTGGCCTGATACTGGCCGCGGCCATACGCATCACCGCGCTCGAAAAGGAAAATCGCAATCTTCGCCAATTGGGCAGCACGGTCAGCGGCTCCATGCAAATCATCGACGAAAATGAGATCCTGGGCGAAAGCGAAGCCATCTCAGGCTTGCTGCACGAGCTCGACGTCGTGGCCGACTCGGACTTGCCCGTATTGTTATTGGGCGAAACCGGTGTAGGCAAAGAGCTGTTCGCGCGGCGTGTACATCGGCATTCCCGGCGCAGCGCCAAGCCCATGGTGCATATCAACTGCGCGGCGTTGCCCGAATCGCTGGCCGAAAGCGAACTGTTTGGACATGTGAAAGGCGCATTCTCGGGCGCTACCAGCGATCGCGCCGGCCGCTTTGAAACCGCACAGGGAGGCACCCTTTTTCTGGACGAAGCGGGCGAGCTCTCGCTTCCAATACAAGCCAAGTTGCTGCGCACATTGCAGAACGGGGAAATTCAGCGCCTGGGCACGGATGAAACCATAAAAACCGACGTGCGCATTATTGCCGCCACGAACCGGCAACTGAAGGAAAGCACATTGTCCGGGGACTTTCGGGCCGATCTATACCACCGGCTATCGGTCTATCCCGTACATATCCCGCCCTTGCGCGAACGCGACCGGGACATCCTGATACTGGCCGGCCACTACCTGGAGTTCAATCGGGCGCGCCTGGGCCTGCGTGGCGTTCGATTGTCGTATGCGGCGGAGCGGGCCCTGCTGAGCTACGACTGGCCCGGCAATGTCCGCGAACTCGAACACGTCATCAGCCGGGCGGCGCTCAAAATGTTGAGCCGCGGCGCTTCGCGCGACCAGATTCTTACGCTGGGCCCCGAGCTGCTCGATCTCGACATTGCGCAGCCTATTACCGAACAGCTGCACGATGTCCGGGTATCCCGGGAGGGAAACGAATCCGGCTTCGCGGCCGGCCCTGCTTCGCACGAAGACGAAAGCTTGTATGACAACGAGCCCTTTTACGGGCCCGGGTCCTTGATGATCGCCAACCCGGCAAGCCCGCGCGGCGCTCAGCAAAAAATCGTGCCGCTGCGCCTCGCGCTTGAAAACACCCAGCGCGTGGCCATACAGCAGGCTCTGACCGCAACGAACTACAACTGGTCCCAGGCGGCGCGGGAGCTTGAGCTGGACTCCAGCAATCTGCACAAGCTGGCCAAGAAACTGGGACTGAAGTGAAGCTGCCTAGCGTCCCATGGCCCGGGCGCTCACGCCGCCTGCCATGCCCATATCGCATTTCGGGAAATCAATAAGCCGCACGCGCACCTGGTCCTCGGGCACACCTGTGGTTTCGGCGCCCGCCTTGCTCAACGACGCAATCAGCGCTTCCTTCAATTCATCGTTGCGGCCTTCGATAAGTTCTACGACAAACATGAGCGCCTGCGTATCGAACTGACCTGCGTTCAGATAATGCCCGTCGGCCAGCTCATGCAGCATTACCCGTACGCTGGACAGCGGCGCACCTATGCTTTGCACCACCGCTTCGCTTGCGCGCAGCATCAGTTGCCGGGTTTGTTCGGCCGAAAATCCCTTGGAGGCTGAAATCGTGACGTAAGGCATAAGACCTCTGTATAGTTGAATGATTGCACACCATAATCCAACATCCGGCCGCGAACAAGAGGAGTCCCTATGCTGAACGCTCAGGTGGAGACTTTTTTCCACAAGCAAACCGCCACATTCTCATACGTCGTGCATCAGGTGGGCAACGCCTCTTGCGCCATCATTGATTCGGTCCTCGACTACGATCCCAAATCGGGCCGCACGGCCACGGCCTGCGCCGACCAGATCATCGCCTACGTATCCAGAAACCAGTTGCGCGTGCAATGGATACTCGAAACACACGCGCACGCCGATCACATCAGCGCCGCCGCCTATCTGAAAGAACGCCTGGGTGGGCAAACAGCCATCGGCGCGCGCATCGTGCAGGTCCAGAGCGTGTTCCAGGATATCCTGAACCTTGGCCCCGGTTTCATGGCGGATGCATCCCAGTTCGATCACGTCTTTGAAGACGAAGAAGCTTTCACGATCGGCGACCTGGCGGTCAAGGCCTTGCACGTACCTGGGCATACGCCGGCCGACATGGCCTATTGCATAGAGGGTGTCGGCGTATTCGTCGGCGACACCCTGTTCATGCCGGATGTGGGCACTGCCCGCTGCGATTTTCCTGGCGGCGATGCGCACGCGCTCTATGAATCAATACAGCGCATTCTTTCCCTGGGTGACGACACTCTGCTCTACCTGTGCCATGACTACCCTCCCGAATCCCGTTCCCGCCAGTGTTGCGTATCGGTGAAAGAGCAGCGCGAACATAATATACATGTGCGCGACGGCATCAGTGCGGACGAGTTCGTGGCGATGCGGACCGAGCGCGACAAAACGCTGGACATGCCCGTGTTGATCATACCTTCCATACAGATCAATATCCGCGCGGGCCGGTATCCCGAGCCCGAACGCAACGGGATACGATATCTGAAGACGCCTCTCAACGTCTTGTAAAGGCCATCCACCGCCCCCTAACGGCGGCGACACGCAGGCGAACAGGCGTGCGCGCTGGCGCGATATCCATATTTCGACCAGAATGCGATCTTCGGCGCAATGGCGTCGCGTATTCCGGGAGAGCTGATGAACTTGGACAAGGCGCTATTTGATAGCGGTATGTGGCTGGTACAGGCCTATCTCATTACAGTCGTGCTGTCTGCCGCCACCATCTGGGGCCTTGCAAAGTTCACCGTATGGGGCCGCCAATTCTGGAGCCTGACGGCCGCGTTTTTTTCGCCGCGGCGAGATTGGCGCCCGCTGGCCACCCTGCTGCTGATACTCTTGCTGACACTGTGTGCGGTGCGTCTGGACGTGTTGCTTTCCGACTGGAGCAACACCATGTACACCTCATTGCAGCAGCTGGATTCCAGCGGCTTCTGGCGGGCCATGGCGCTGTTCGCCATATTGGCCACGGCGCACGTCCTGCGTGTGCTGATCGAATTCTATATACAGCAAGCCTTTACCATACGCTGGCGCGTATGGCTGAACGAAGAGTTGCTGAGCCGATGGCTGGCGCGGCAAACCTATTATCGCACCCAGTACCTGGACACACCCATCGACAACCCCGACCAGCGTATCCAGCAGGATGTCGCCACCTTTGTGGAAATGTCGCTCGCCTTGTCCATGGGGGTGATCAATGCGCTGGTTTCCACCTTTGCCTTTACCGCGATCCTGTGGACCTTGTCGGGGCCGCTTTCCGCCATGGGCGTGGAAGTGCCGCGCGGCATGGTGTTCCTGGTATTCGCCTATGTCATTATCGCAACCGTTTTCGCAGTCAAGATCGGTCGTCCGCTGATCATGCTGAACTTCTTGAACGAGCGCTTCAACGCCGACTACCGGTATGCGCTGGTGCGGCTGCGCGAATACTCCGAGAGCATCGCTTTTTATGCCGGTGAGAAAGTGGAAGGCGCATTGCTGCGCAGCCGTTTCGCACACATTATTGGCAATGCCTGGGCTATTGTGTATCGGTCCATCAAGTTCCAGGGCTTCAACTTGTCGGTAAGCCAGGCGGCTGTCGTTTTTCCCTTCATCATCCAGGCGCAGCGCTTTTTTTCCAAGCAGATCAGCCTGGGCGACTTGATGCAGACTGCGCAAGCGTTCGGGCGCCTGCAGGACAACCTGTCGTTCTTTCGCACCGCTTACGACAGCTTTGCAACCTACCGCGCCACGCTGGATCGCTTGAACGGCTTTACCAAGGCCATTGTCGAATCCCACGAATTACCCGAACCCACTATCCATGCGCAAGGGCCGCGCCTGGCCGTGGAACAGCTCACTATCAACACCCCCGCCGGCGCATTGCTGATCGACCGCCTCGACCTGGAAACCTTGCCGGGCGCGCCGCTGCTGATACAGGGCCCTTCGGGGTCGGGCAAGACAACGCTGTTGCGCGCCATTGCAGGACTATGGCCATATTGCGACGGCACCATTATCCGTCCGGCGGACCAAGTGCTGTTCCTGTCGCAGAAACCGTACCTGCCCTTGGGCAGCCTGCGCGACGCCTTGTACTATCCAAACCAACTGCCCAGCCTTGAAACCGGCGCACGCTCAGACATACATCAGCAACAGAACGCGGCCATGGCCAGTACGCACGGAGCGCCCAGCGATCTTGATGCATTGGCGATAGCCCGCAGCAGCGAGTTGGGAGCCGAACCGGAAACCAGTTCCCTTGCGATGCATGAGCACGCATCAAGCACCTCGCAGGCTGCGGATGAAGCCGCGTCCTCCGGCACTCCCGCAGGCATTGGCGGCCACGCAGGGGCGGAGGAAGTTCTTCGCCTGGTACAGCTTGGGCATCTTGCGGACAGGCTGGACCAGGTCGCCGACTGGGGCCGCATCCTGTCGCTGGGCGAGCAGCAGCGCCTGGCTTTCGGCCGCCTGCTGCTGGCCGTACCGGTGGCGGCCTTTCTCGACGAAGCAACTTCAGCCATGGACGAAGGCCTGGAAGACGCCATGTACCGCCTGGTTCGCGAACAATTGCCGCACACCCGCCTGGTAAGCGTGGGCCATCGCAGCACGCTGTCAAAACACCATGCCTGCCAACTGGTCCTGAAAGGCAAAGGCAGCGGAGCATGGGAGCTGGCCAGCATATCGTGACAAGGCATGAAGCCCGGACCTGCTACGATAGCGCCGGGCTTCGCGTCTTTGACGCCATCCGGCCTGCGGCCGCGCTGCCGTTACACTAACCTCATCTTTTTTCGAGCACCTGACTCCGCGACATGAACTACTTAGCTATCAAACACCTGCACATGACGGCAGCCGGCCTGAGCATCCTTCTTTTCATCATCCGGGCTTATTGGTCGGTAACGGGGTCCGCCATGCTCCAACGCCGCGCTGTCAAGATCGTGCCGCACATTGTCGACACAGTCCTCCTGGCCTGTGCCGTGGCCTTGTCCATCATGCTGGGCGCTGCCGGAATGCAGCCGTGGGTGTTGACGAAGATTGTGCTGCTCGTGGCCTACATCGGCGTGGGAACCATTGCCATCAAGCGTGGCAAGACCGCCAAAAGCCGCGGCATTGCGGCACTAATCGCGATTGCCATTTTTGCTTATATCGTCGGCGTGGCAATCAATCACAATCCAGCTTCGTGGTTCGCCTGATCGAGCGCAGCCTGACCGGGTCGCGACAGACCGGGTCGCGATAGACCGGGTCGCGATAGGCCGGGTCTCGCAAAGACCCCGGGGCCGGCTACCAGCCCCCCGCGAAGTGCTGCACGACCAGGCTGCTGACACATACCGCCAGCCACACGCCCAGCCCGAGCAAAACCGGCCGCAAACCGGCCGTTGCCATGCGGCGCAGGTCTGACGACAGGCCAATTGCAGCAAGCGCCACCACAATCAGAAACTGTGCTACCAGTTGCAGAGGGGCCGTCCACGCGTCGGGGATGTAACCCATTGAACGTATCGCCGACGCCACCAGAAACCACAAGATGAACCAGGGGAAGATGCGTGCCAGGCTGAAACTGCCGACACCCTGCTTCTTGTGGTGCCATGCCTGAATAGCGACCAGAATCAGGCAGATTGGAATAATAAGGGTGGCGCGGGTGAGCTTGACGATGGTGGCGTAGTCGCCCGCCGACTCGCTATAGCTGTAGCCCGCGGCCACGACCGAAGAGGTATCGTTGATTGCCGTGCCCGCCCACATGCCGAAACCCTGGTCGGACATGCCCAGCCAATGGCCCATGAGCGGAAACGCAATAACGGCCACAATATTGAAGATGAATATCGTCGAAATAGCGTAGGCCGTTTCATGCTCTTCCGGCTTGATGATGGGCGTTACCGCGGCAATGGCGGAGCCTCCGCAGATAGCCGTGCCCACGCCGATAAGCGTTTGCAGCTTGGAGGGAATATCCAGCCACTTGCCCAGCAACCACGCCGAACCGAATGCCACGATTATCGTGATCAGCGTCACCGACAGCGATTCCAGGCCCGTCCTGGCCACCTGTTGAATGCTCAAGCCGAACCCCAGCGCGACAATCGACCATTGCAACACTTGGCGGGAGGCAAACTGCAAACCCGGTTTGAACAAGGGCCCCACGCCGACCGAATTGCGGATTGCTATTCCCAGCAGGATACCGAATACAGGGCCGCCAATAACGGGAAACAACCGCCCCAGCATCATTGCGAAAATGGCAACAATGACCGCCAGCGCCAATCCGTGGAGCAAGACCGGAGACCGGGGCGCCGAGTGCGACGCCTGGCCGGACGTCGAAGCGGAACGGGAACCGGCGGCGCGAACGGAATGTGATACCGCAGAAGTAGGCATGGATTTTATATATGTTAATTACGTGCAGTTATGTTAAATCCCCCTAATACATAAATAAATTCATTAAAATTTATAAATAATATAAAATTAACTGATGATAGGAATCAGCATCCGCCAGCTCGAGGTATTCGTCACGATCGCCGCCACGGGGAGCGTCGGCGCCGCGGCCCAGCGGCTCTTCGTCACCCAGCCCGCCGTCAGCATGGCATTGGGCGAACTGGAACGGCAATTGAATACCCAGCTTTTCGATCGCGAACGCGGGCGCCTGCATCTGAGTCCGCGTGGAAAAGAGCTACTGCCCATGGCTCAGGAGGTGATCGAGCGCATCCAGGAAATAATGCGCCAGACCGGCGACCGTCCAATGGTACTGACCGGCGAGCTTCGGCTGGGTACGAGCAACACCGTGGGCAACTACCTGGTGGGCGCCTTGCTGGGTCCGTTCATCGCGCAGTATCCCCAGGTAGCCCTGCAGGTAAGTGTCGAGAACACGGACCGCATCACCGCCGCCCTCCTCGAACACCGCATAGACGTCGCTTGCGTCGAGGGCCCGGTAAATCACCCGCAACTCGATATCGTTCCCTGGCGCGACGATGCGTTGGTGGTTTGCGCAGCGCCCTCCCATCCCCTGGCCCAGCACAGTGATCTGAAGGCACGCCATTTCAAAGATGCCCTATGGATACTGCGCGAACACGGTTCTGCGATGCGGATTCTGGCCGAGCAGGCACTGACTCATTTGCCCCCGGGGCGCATACTTCTGGAATTGGGCCAGGTCGAAGCAATAAAACAGGCCGTCATTGCCGGATTGGGCATTGCCTGCCTGCCCTACGCTGCCACTGTGGATTCAGTAGCCGTCGGACGACTCAAAATCCTGGACACGCCGTTTCTAAACCTGCACCGTCGCCTTGCGCTGGTTTTGCACAAATCCCGATACCGTGGCGCGCTGATCGACGCCTTCGTGGGTAGCGTCATTTCAAGTCAGTAAGAACGAAGATGTTATCGTTACTGCCAGGGTATTTCCAGGCACATATAGGTATTCATGACTCGAAAACGTCCGACAGCCCCGCTAGGCGGCACCCAGCAAACCGATGCCACGACGCCGCCCGACGCGGCCGCCACGCCCGAACCCGGCGCTCACGCGGTCGAGGCGCCCGTCAACACCGACCCCACGCTGCCCCCATATGAAACGGTGGCGCTGGTGCTGCAGGGCGGCGGTGCCCTGGGCGCCTACCAGGCCGGCGTTTACCAGGGCTTGCATGAAGCCGGCGTTCAGCTTACCTGCCTGGCCGGGATATCGATCGGAGCGCTCAATATCGCCATCATTGCCGGCAATCCGCCCGACAAACGCATTGCGCGCCTGACCGAATTCTGGGAAACCATCTGCCAACCGAATTATGGCGTGGCCTTGCACCCTTTTGTCGAACAATCGCTTTTCAATGTGAACGATATGGTCCGGCAATCCCTGAGCGCCTGGCATGCCGGCAGCGCCATCATCAACGGCCAGAAGGGTTTCTTTACGCCGCGCTTCCCATCCGCTCCGCAGATCATGCCGGGCAAGCCGGAAGCGGCCAGCTACTACGACACCAGCGCGCTGAAGACCACACTGGAAAGGCTGTGCGATTTCGACCGCATCAACTCGGGGGAACACGAAGTATCGGTCGGCGCGGTAAACGTGCGCACCGGCAATTTCGTCTACTTCGAAAACACAAAAATTCGCTTGCGTGCCGAACACTTCATGGCATCGGGCGCGTTGCCGCCGGCATTTGCGCCCGTTGAAATCGATGGCGAATACTACTGGGACGGAGGACTCGTCTCGAATACGCCCCTGGCCCATGTCCTGGAGTCCCGTCCGTTGCGCGACACCCTGGCGTTTCAGGTGGATCTATGGAGCGCGCGCGGCAGCGTACCCACCAATATGAGCGAAGTGTCCGACCGCATCAAGGACATCCAGTACTCCAGCCGTACACGCCTGATTACCGAGCAGTTGCGCTGGTCTCAATATCTGCGGCACATGCTGCAGCGCATGCTGGAGGACATTCCGCAGGAAATCCGCGACGACAAGAAGTCGTACTATCAGCTAGTCGAGGATCTGGCTTGCAGTAAACGCTATAACGTCATACATCTGATCTACCGCAACAGGCCTTACGAACAGCATTACAAGGATTTTCAGTTCGGCCTGGCGACCATGCGCGAACACTGGGAATGCGGCCAGAAAGACATACTCCTGACACTGCAGGAACCCGATCGCCTGGCCATGCCTGAAGACGTGTCCGGCTTCGTGACGCACGACGTGCATCGCGAAGAACTCGAACGCAGAATGCATCGGAACACGCGGCGCTCCCGCGGCCGGAAAAGCTAGCTGCGCCGGCCCAATGCCACGGCGCCGGCCAGTACAAAGGCTGTACCGACCAGTTGCAGCGTCGTGATCGGCTCATCCAGTATCCAGCCTGCCAGGAACAATACCGATACGGGTCCGAGCAGCCCCAATTGCGAGGTCATGGGCGCGCCGATGCGGGCAACCGACCACATGATCATGAACGTGGGCGCCACGGTATTGGCGATAGCGTGAAGCAGGGACAGCTCGTACACCGGCAAAGGCTGCCTTAGGCCCTGCCAGGAATACACGCTCAGGAAGTGGACCATGCTTATGATCGCCGAGACCGACATGGCGTATGCCACCAGACGCGTTGCGCCGACCCGCTTGATGAGTTCGCCGGAACTGATGATGTACACCGCATAGGACAAGGCCGAGCACAGCACGAACACCGACCCCAGCATGACGTTGTCGCCGCTCAGGGACAAGTCCTGCAGGAAAACCAGCACCACACCCAGATAAGCCATGGCCAAGGCGAACCATTGCTTGCCGGGTATGGGCCGCTTCAAATACAGCGCGGTCAGCAGAAGCACAAAAGTGGGCGACAAAAAGAGAATCAGGCGCTCCAGGCCGGCGGTAATGTACTGCAGGCCCAGAAAGTCCAGGTAGCTGGACAAGTAATAGCCGATGAAGCCCAGAAACACGATTTGACCACCCTCCTTCGCAGTCAGCCGCGGCAGTTTGCCCCGGCGCGCCCGGTTCGCCTGGTAATAGGCGACGGCTGCGAAGAACGGCAACGACAGCATCATGCGAAAACCAATGATGGTCAGCGCATCCACGCCGTAGCGGTAGGTAAGCTTGACAACAATCGCCTTGGCGGAAAAAAGAATTGCGCCGACTCCGGCCAATAAAAACCCCAGCCAGAACTCTTTCGTCTTTTTTGTGTCGATGCCGGGCGGAAGGGAATTCATGATGTAGCGAAAAGGAGGAAGGACGCACACGCGAGAATGGCTATTTTGCCTAATCCTTTACTGCTTTGCAAAATAATGCATCGACAGTAGTTGCCTGGGCAGCTATGTCGCGATAGAATTCCTTCATGATCAAGCGCGACAGTTCCATTTCCGCCAAAACAAGCAAACAAAATCCGTCAGGAGGAAATTCCCGCGGCGGGCAGGGGTTTTACACCTCGGACTCCCTTTCGCTTGAGCAAGGCGGCAACGTCGGCATCCTGATCAAACAAGTTCAAACTTCGCTTAACCGCATGATAGATCAGCATGTTTCACCCCTGGGGCTGACCGCCATGCAGTGGCGTCCCCTGGTCATGATCCGGTATCGCGATATCAACACGCCAGCCGAACTATCACGGCAAACCCATGTCGACACGGGCGCCATGACACGTACGCTGGACCGGCTGGAAGCCAAGAAATTCCTTACCCGCCAACGCTGCCCGGAAGATCGCCGGGTCGTCAAACTGGAGTTGACGGAAACAGGCCAGAAAGTTGCCGACCAAATATTGCCGGCAGTCGCTACAACGTTGAATACCCATTTGCAGGGTTTCAGCGACGCCGAGGTTGAAACCCTGATGGACTTGTTGCAACGCATGCTCGCCAATGGCAATCTTGACGATAGCTCCTGTATTGGGGATAACTAGCACGCGGGGGGTGCTGTTCGCCCCTAATTTTTTTATCATTTATCTGCCTAGGCAGATGCCAACTAGTCAGACATGTTCAGCTATTTGTAAGTTAATGTGCGACAGCACCCCATCTCACACGTGAACCATGAAATTACTCACTCCTCTCGTGCTGGCGGCCGCCTTGTCCGGCTGCGCGGCGCTGGACCCCGGTCAGCCGGCCATTGCAACGCTGCAGCCCGGGCAAGTCGGATTGAAAGACCAAGCCCTATCGTGGCCGACTGAGCAATGGTGGCAACGCTACCAGGATCATCAGCTTGGTCAACTCGTTACCGAAGCCGTCGCCGGCAGCCCTTCCCTTGCGGCGGCGCAGGCGCGCCTGCGCATGGCCCATGCCGCGGTGGGCAACGCAAGGGCCATACAGCTGCCACAGCTCAACGCCAACTACAGCATGATGCGCGAGCGCTTCCCGGAACACTATATCTACCCGCCTCCTTACGGCGGATCCATGCAAACCGACAACGCCCTGCGCCTGGACCTCGGGTTCGACCTGGACCTCTGGGACAGGAATCGCGCGCGCTACGCCTCCGCCGTATCGCAACAGAATGCATCGGCGGCCGACCTTCAAGTCGCCCGCAACAGCCTGATAAGCGGCGTAGTACAAAGCTACTTCAATCTCCAGAATGCGCTGTCGCAGGTAACAGTCATCACGCAAATCGTGAAGCAGCTGGAAAATGTATCGAGCATCACGCGCGAGCGGGTTGCCGCCGGCCTTGACACCGAAGCCGAGGTCAATCAGGCCGATTCGGCCGTTTCCTCCGCAAGGGTTCAACTCAGCCAGGCCAGCACCAACGCCGAGCTGCTGCGTAATCAAATATCCGCGCTAATAGGCGCCGGACCGCAACGCGGCCGGGACATACGGCAAGTCGAGCTGCCGAAAGCCCCGGGCGGCGTGCCGGCCAGCATTCCATTCGAGCTATTGGGCCGTCGCCCGGATATCGTCGCCGCCAAGTACCGCGTACAGGCAAGTTCCAGTCAGATATCGGCGGCCAAAGCGGAATTCTTTCCCAACATCAACCTGTCGGCCTTCGCTGGCTTCATGTCGCTGGGAATGAGCAATCTGCTTCAAAGCGGTAGCCAGGCATATGGCGTCGGGCCAGCGGTAACCCTGCCCATTTTCAACGGCGGCGCACTCAACGCCAACCTGGACATCAAAGAGGCAGAGCGGGACGTGGCCATTGCGGATTACAACCAGAGCTTGTTGACGGCCGTACGCGAAGTGGCGGACGCCACCACGGCCATCCAGGCGTTGCAGCGGCAAACCGTGGACCAGGCGGCCAGTTTGCGCGCCATTACCTCGGCCTACGACATTGCCGTCAAACGCTACAAATCGGGACTGGGCAATTTCGTGCAAGTGCTGCTGGCGCAGAACGAAGTCCTGAAACAGGCCATCCTGAATGCCGATATGCGCGCCCGCGCATTCAATCTGGACGCCCAACTGGCCACAGCCCTGGGCGGCGGCTATAGCGCTGACACAAACACAAACTGAGATACAGCCCCATGAGCACTGAAAAAAATATGGTTACCCGACGCAAACGGTTGTTGATTGGCGCCACGCTGGTCTTTATTGTGATAGGAGCCGCCTATGCCATTTGGTGGGCGCTCTTCGCCGCTGACTTCGAGTCGACCGACGACGCTTACGTACACGGCAACCTCGTACAGGTCACATCGCAGATTCCCGGCACAGTGGTCGCGATTCATGCCGACGACACACAGCGCACCAGCAAGGGTGCTCCGCTGGTGCAACTCGATTCCAGCGATGCCGACATCGCACTGAAGCAGGCCGAGGCCGCGCTGGCCCAGGCAGTGCGCCGCACCCGCACGATTTTCGTACAGAATGACGCCCTGCAAGCCGATATTGCCGTACGCCAGGCCAACATTGAACGTGCCCAGGTCGATTTATCCAAAGCTCAAAGCGACCTGAAACGCCGCCAGACGCTGGCGCGTTCAGGGGGCGTGAGCGGTGAGGAAATCCTGCATGCCCAGACTGCGTTCAAAGCTGCACAATCCAGTCTGGCGCAAGCGCAGGCCGCATTCGCCGCCTCGCAAGCCACCTTGAAGACCAATCAGGCCCTGACGGCCGGCACTACGGTTGCCGCCCACCCCGATGTAATGCAGGCCGCCGACCAATTGCGCAAGGCATGGCTGGCCAACGCCCGCACACGCCTGCCCGCGCCGGTGGACGGCATGATTGCACAGCGCTCGGTGCAAGTCGGCCAGCACGTTTCAGCCGGGACGCCGCTTATGACCATCATCCCTTTGCAACATGTGTGGGTCGAGGCAAATTTCAAGGAAGCCCAGCTGCGCCGCATGAAGCCAGGCCAACACGTCGAACTCACCGCCGACCTGTATGGCGATGATGTCGTCTACCACGGCAGGATACAAGGCATTGCGGCCGGAACGGGCAGCGCATTCGCCCTGTTGCCTGCCCAGAACGCCAGCGGCAACTGGATCAAGGTAGTCCAGCGGGTACCTGTCAGGATAGCGCTGGACCCCCGTGAACTGGCGGAGCACCCCTTGCGCGTGGGCCTTTCCATGAATGCGGAAGTCGAGTTGGCTGAACCGGAACCGTCGAACGCCGCCCAGGGCAATACGCAATTCGAGACCGCTGTATTTACCGATACTTCCGGCGACGTAGATGCCCTAATCAACAAAATCGTCAACGAAAATCTCGGCTCATGAGCGCTGCAGACATCAAGAAACCCACGCCGGCGGCCCAGCCGCAAGGGCATGCACATCCGCCGCTGGAAGGCCGGGCGCGGCTCTTCGGCACGATAGCCCTGTCGTCCGCCGTCTTCATGAATGTGCTGGACTCCTCCATCGCCAATGTATCGATTCCGACCATTGCGGGGGACCTGGGGGTGAGCGCCACGCAAGGCACCTGGGTCATCACCTCGTTTGCCGTGGCCAATGCCATTACCGTACCCCTGACCGGATGGCTCACCCAGCGATTCGGACAGGTCCGCTTATTCGTTCTGTCCGTACTCCTGTTTGTCCTGTCATCCTGGCTCTGCGGCTTTTCCTGGTCACTGGAATCTCTGGTGATTTTCCGGGTGTTGCAGGGTGCGGTCGCCGGCCCCATGATTCCCCTGTCGCAGTCGCTGATGCTGGGCAGCTACCCCAAGGAGAAAGCAGGCATGGCGCTGGCGATGTGGTCCATGACCATACTCGTCGGTCCCGTGGCGGGACCGCTGCTGGGCGGGTGGATATCGGACAACTACAGCTGGCCATGGATTTTCTACATCAATGTCCCTGTCGGGCTGCTGGCAGGTTGGGCTTCCTGGCAACTTTACAAACACAGAGATTCGGCACGCTCGAAACTGCCTATCGACACCATCGGGCTGGCGCTGCTGGTCTTGTGGGTAGGCGCACTGCAGCTCATGCTGGACAAAGGCAAGGAACTGGACTGGTTCGCCAGCTCAGCCATCAGCAGCATGGCCGTGGTCGCAATTGTGTCGTTCGTGTTCTTCGTCATCTGGGAACTTACGGCCAAGCATCCGGTGGTCGATCTGACCCTGTTCAAGAACCGCAACTTCACCGCAGGCGTCCTCACTATTTCCGTCGGCTATGGTTTGTTCTTCGGCACGGTGGTCCTGCTTCCTTTATGGATGCAGAGCACTTTGGGATATACGGCGACTTACGCAGGAATCGCCTCCGCCCCCGTGGGCATCCTGGCCATCTTTTTTTCTCCTGTGGTGGGAAAGCTGCTTACCAACCATGATCCACGCAAGATCGCCACGGTGGCCTTTCTGATTTTCGCGCTTACGAGCTACATGCGGGCCAACTTCAATACCCAGGTCGACCTGTACGCCATCATGATCCCCACCTTCATACAAGGGGCGGCCATGGCAACCTTCTTCATCCCCTTGACCACTATTACGCTGTCAGGCCTGGATCCGCATCGCATCCCGTCGGCGGCCGGACTCTCGAATTTCGTGCGGCTCCTGTTCGGGGCCTTTGGCACATCCATCACCACTACCATGTGGGACAGCCGGGCGAGCCTGCATCACGCCCAGCTGACCGAAATCGCGCGTCCCGGCGAACCCGCCTTCGACGCGGTGATGACAGGGCTGAAGCAAAAAGGACTCAGTCAGGAACAATCCGCGAGCGTGATCAACAACTTGATCAATCAGCAGGCATTCACAATTTCGGCCACCGACATCTTCTACGCATCGGCGATACTGTTCCTGATCCTTATGGGCCTGGTCTGGATCGCCCGTCCAAAATCCGGCAAGGGCGGCGCCGGCGATGCAGCGGCGGGCGCCCATTAAGCAACATGATTGCGGCTCGCAGGTCGCATTAGCGCCGCATGCGGCGCTAATGCATTGAGCAATCAATCACGGTTTTTTCTTTGGGGCACGTAAATTGCTGCCAGGGGCATGGGCGTCGAATCACGTCCGTACGCGGACTGGTCCGACCTATGCTAACTACGTAAAGGACATGTATGAATCCAAATAATGCTTCAGCCGCCAACACGCAAGGCTCCATCGACGTGGCAGCCATACGCCGCGCAGCAAGAGACCTGGAAAGTGGAGCCGTGCCGTCGGGCTACCAGGGAAACCGCGAAGAAATCATAGAGATGCTGAATGCCGCGCTGGCCACCGAGCTGGTCTGTGCGCTGCGCTACAAACGTCACTACTACACCGCCACGGGACTGGTCAACGAGCCGATAAAAGCCGAATTCCTGCAACACGCACAGGAAGAAGAAGACCACGCCGGCCGGATTGCGGAACGCATCGTGCAACTGAACGGCGACCCCGATTTCAATCCATCGACCATCGCCGATCGCAGCCACGCCGAGTACGACGAATGCAGCGACATCAAAGGCATGATCACGGCCAACCTCATCGCCGAACGCGTGGCCATCGAGTCGTATCGGCAGATGATCGAACGCATAGGCGACACCGATCCCACCACGAAGCACCTGCTGATCGACATCATGGCCGTGGAAGAAGAACACGCCGACGATATGAAAGATTTGCTGGATTGAAGCGCCGGAATTTCACGCCAGCGGGTGATAGGCTTTGGGTCTTTACCGTCGATTTGCAAGGGGAGAAAATTATGTGCTATAGTTTCGCTTCTCCAATTCCCCGATAGCTCAGTCGGTAGAGCGACGGACTGTTAATCCGCAGGTCACTGGTTCGAACCCAGTTCGGGGAGCCAAGAATACCAAGGGTCTACGTGAAAACGTAGACCCTTTTTATTTGCCTTGGGAATCCAACGCGAAAGCCTCTCTCCTACGAGGCTTTCTCCTGAAGACGATTTGGAATAAAAGCTCTAGAACTGGGCGAGTCACGATGGATCGGAATCACTGGTCACGATAGGTCAGAATACGAAATTGCTGAAGCTTTTGCCGTCACATTTAGTCATTTGTCGTGTTATAAACGCACAAATTACAGGAGTGGCCGACAGGCAGATAAAGCTCGGCGGACAACTACAGCCTAGCGCATTGACCCTCGAACCACCTCAAGCGCATACGCGCAATTCGATCAAATCGTCCGCGCCCCAAACTATAACGTTAGCTCCAATCAACATCCAATGACCACTCGCACCGTTGCCCTATCCCTCGCATCTGTCGTATTGCTGACTGCGTGTGGAGGGGAACCATCCGAATCAGAAATGAAAGTTGCGCTGGAAAATTACTTCAGCGACCCGTCGATAAGTTGGTTGCAACTGAAGCTTGTTTCGATAAAGAAAATTGGCTGCGAAGAAAAGCATGCTTCGTCTTATGTCTGCGACTATGAAACCGAAGGAACGGTAATGGGTAAGACAGAGAAAGGCGTGGCCACCGCAACTTTTATCAAGAGCTCAACTGGATGGGTTTTTAAATCGAAATAATTTCGACTGACCAGGAAGAGGATAAAGGCTAAATTTCTACCTGTGGCAGCAAGCGAGATTAAGCGCCCTCGGTTCACCGAACGACTGGACATAGCGATGCATCAGGCTGGCGTAAGCGTCACCGATCTAAAGAACAATTTGAAGGTGGCCTACGAGATCGCCCGGCGTTAAACTCTTCAGGCAGTGGAACTCCGGCATTCCAAGATTTGTAAAGAGATCTCCGAACATTCCCGTTTTCGCTCTTGTATTCCCAACCCATCGTGATCGTGAGCCATGCTGAAACTACTAGACAAGTTTGTTGGGCAAGATAGAACCAAGCCGATTTTCGATCATCTCCGAAACCTATTGATGTGTACGCTGCTCCTGGCTGCCGGCCACTTCCAATTGGAACATCCTGTTGGAATGTTTGCCGGCTCGACGCTGCAGCGCTTTATGGGTTATGGGGTAGTTGGGATTGCCTTGATTCTGATTGTTTTGAACCTGCTGGATGGTATGTGTCAATTAAACAAATTGCGGCATCCCACCTTCCTCAAATTGGGATTGATCGTTGCGTACATCATTATTGCCGTGCGCGTCGTGGTCGTAACGTCATCATTCAGGGCTGGTTAGCCCGCTTACGTTCATTCGTGAGCCCTTTCCTTTTAAACGGACGATACGATAGGGCCACTCACACTGGCCGCCGCTCTTTTCCCAGGTAAATCCTGACGTCTTGCACGGAAGTGCCGACCGCATGTACCGCAACCCTGAGCTCGTCCGGCTTGCATTGGAACTGGTCACACCAATAACGGAGCTCACGTTCTTCATTAATGTCGATAGAAGACGGATCCTTCGGCACGCGGTCTTTAAGGCTATCAGTCATGGCTGAATCTCCCATAAATAATGCCTTTGGAGCGAGCAAGCGCCGTGCCCTCTCCGGGAATGAAGGAGGAGCTGAAGCGTGTAGTCTCGATTCCCGACCCTTCACATTCTCCCGAGCCAACTTATCGAGGCTGAACGAACCGTCTCGGCATATCATTTGCTGAACCACCGGAGAGCCCTTGTTGGCATTACCCGGAGGTCATTATGAAGAAAGTATTCGCTATCGCCGTATGTTCGCTGCCGCTCGTCCTGGCCTCGACGGCTTACTCCCAAGGCCCAAGCGGGCGCTCCGGTTCCGACTCGAAGGGCGTTGAAGCTCAAGCCGAATCGACCAGCCCAAGCGGCCTCGCCGGAAGCACAGGCATTAAGCCAGATAAGGCTCCGGATACAGGCACTGCAACGCCGGCAGCGGAAGGAACCACACCACGCTCAAGTCCATCAACGAACGAAGGCAGCCGCGATGCCAACGCCGCAAACCGGTCGGCCAGCGGTGACAGCACGCGTCACTCCAGCGGTACGCCTCCGACGGCCTCCGGAGATGCCGCAAAACCGTCGAAGCAGCAATCGCCCCAGACACCGGCCGCGCCTTCCGGCCGCCAGCAGCCGGCGCGCTAGCCTGCGGGTACTGCATGCACGCCTTGGCCGTGACCCCGTCCGGCCGGGAATTCCCGGCGGGCACCAAAATTGCTGATAGCCATCGAGCCACAAACCCGAAGACAATGCGGCCGATTCGCACCGCATAAGTCTTCAATGTTTAACCACGAGGTGATGATATGGACAAAGATAGACTCAAAGGTGCCGGCAAAGAGATAAAAGGCACCGTTAAAGAAACTGCCGGCAAGGTAACCAATGATCGTTCGACGCAGGCAGAAGGCATCGCGGAAAAAACTGCGGGTACCGCCCAGCGGAAAACCGGTGAAGCCAAGGACGCCGTCCGCGATGCAGTCAAGAAAACACCATAACTCCCAATGCGCCATATGGCGCTCCTTGTGAACTAAGCCCTCCAACTGTTGGAGGGCTTAGTTCGGTGCAATCCCGCGGTAAGGAAAGTTTTCATTTATTTTCAGTTTGCGATACCCTATCGGCATGGATCATACTAATAACACAGCCCTCTGTACCCCTTGCCGTGAACTGTCGTTAGGCACGGGAGGCACAAAGCCCCATGCTTCCATGCGGCTACAGGGAGCACGCCCGCCTGAATCGTACGATGGCGCACTTGAACGGCAATACCGCTGCATGGCCTGCAATACGGTTTGGCTCAGGCGCACGGACCGATGGGGTGTGGACGCCGGCTTCAGGTTGCTTCCCTGATATAGTCTTGGCCTACCATGGACACGATAAAGACCACCCCGCCCGCATCCTCCCCGGTAGCGGTACACGCCGCCACCGACATCGCAGACAGTGACGCCACCGCGAAGCCCGCCGTGGAACTCCCTGTTCCAGAGTTGCGGCCGCGGGTCCAGGCTGGTGGATTGGCATTGACCGTGCTCGCCACCATTGCGTTCATTTTCTCGCTGCAATGGGCCCGCGAGTTCTTTATCCCGCTCGTCTTCGGAATACTGATTGCCTACACGCTCAGCCCCGTGGTCCTTTGGCTGGAACGGCGCAAGGTTCCACGGGTGGTAGGCGCTACGCTGGTCATGCTGGCCCTGTTCGGCTCTGCAGCCGGTGTGCTGACTTCCGTCTATAACCAAGCGCAGTCCATTGTCGATGAGCTGCCGGTTGCAACCTATAAACTGAACAATGCCCTCCAGCGGATCGATAACGGAGAGCTCGGCACGCTGGACAAGTTGCGCAGCGCCGCGGATGCCCTGAAAAAAGCGGCCAGCCCAAGCACTGACGCAATAAAGGATGCCGCCGCCGCACCAAGCGCGGTCCAGCCGCCCGATTTCAATTTGAATGAGTGGCTGTGGGCTGGATCGCTTAGCGTCGCGGCCTTCGCCGGCAAGCTGATCGTGATCATGTTTCTGGTGTTTTTTGCCTTGCTGTCCGGTGACACCTTCAAGCGCAAGTTGGTCAAAATGACCGGACCGTCTCTATCGAACAAGAAAATCACGGTCCAGATTCTGGATGACATCAATTTGTCGATCCAGAAATATATGCTGATGCTGCTGGTCACCAACACGCTTTTGGGACTGGTGACCTGGGTAGTCCTGTACTTCATAGGCATGGAGAATTCCGGCGCCTGGGCTGTGGTGGCCGGACTGCTGCACATCATCCCCTATTTCGGGACAGTCATCGCCGCCGCCGCGACCGGGTCGGCGGCCTTCCTGCAATTCGAATCGTTCACAATGATGGGCCTCGTTATGGTGGCCACGCTGGCGATCGCCTCCGTGGTAGGCACCCTGGTCACAACGTGGATGACAGGACGCATTGCAAAAATGAACGCGACAGCCGTTTTTGTGGCCTTGCTGTTCGGCGGCTGGCTCTGGGGCGTCTGGGGCATGTTACTGTGCGTTCCCATTGTCGTCGTCGTCAAAGTGATCTCGCAACACATCGATGGACTCCAACCCGTCGCCGAACTATTGGGCGAATGAGCGCCCTTTCGCATAGAATTATCGAATCGCGGCGCCCTGACGTTATGCCTCTGGAAAAAGTCGCAGGGCTGTGCGCCTTGCGCCCCTCCCATTCCCTGGATGCTGGATGAACAACTCCGACCTTTATTTTCGAACTTTCATACTCATGTTGGTCATCGTCACGATGGCCTTCATCTCTGTACTGCTGCCCTTCTACGCCGCGATTTTTTGGGGCGCCATCCTTGCCATACTGTTTACGCCCCTGCACAAGCGCCTGTTGGCGAAAATGCGCGGAAGACCGAATCTGGCTGCGCTTACGACGCTGCTGATCATTGTTCTCATCGTCATCCTGCCCGCGATCCTGATAACCGGCGCCTTGCTGCAAGAAGGCGCCGCCATCTATAACCGCATCAGTTCCGGTGAAGTCAATGTGGGCGAATACCTCGAGCAGATCCTCAGCGCCTTGCCGCCTTCGGTCCATGCCGTGCTCGATCGCTTCGGCGTCGGCGACATTTTCAGCTTGCGGGAAAAACTCACAGAGGGCGCGTTGCGAGGAAGCAAGGTACTTGCAACCCAAGCCGTGAACGTTGGACAGAACACGTTCGAGTTCATCGTCGGCATGGGCGTAATGCTGTACATACTGTATTTCCTGCTGCGCGACGGCGCCCACCTGGCGCGCACCAGCAAGCAGCTCATACCGCTTAGCGACGAGCACAAGCAGCATCTCTTTCGCAAATTCGCCACCGTTGTACGGGCCACCGTCAAAGGCAACATCGTTGTCGCCATCACCCAGGGCGCCCTGGGCGGCCTGATGTTCTGGTTTCTGGGCATCCAGGGCGCATTGCTGTGGGGCGTGCTCATGGCCTTTCTGTCCCTGCTGCCCGCCGTCGGCGCCGCCCTGATCTGGCTGCCGGTATCCATTTATTTCCTGGTCACCGGCGCCATCTGGGAGGGCGTGACGCTTGCCGTTTTCGGTGTACTGGTGATAGGCCTGGTCGACAATATCTTGCGCCCGCTGCTGGTCGGCAAAGACACCAAGATTCCCGATTACGTGATATTGATTTCGACGTTGGGCGGACTGTCGGTATTTGGGCTGAATGGCTTCGTCATCGGCCCCTTGTTCGCCGCCTTGTTCATTGCGTGCTGGGACCTCTTCCCCTCGGCCATCCGCATGAATCAGCAGGACGAATGACCTGTCACAAGAACAGAATGACGATATTCACGCCTAACCCCAATGCCCAGACTACCGTGCGCACCAGACCATAGCCAGCGATATATACCGCAAGATAGATCAGCCTGAGCACGATCCAGGCAAGCATCAGGCTGGCGAGCGTCGCGGGGTCCGCCATTTTGAATAGTGCGAACAGCACGGCCGCATAGAAGAAAGGCAAACTCTCGAACAGATTGGCCTGTGCGGAGTTTGCCCGTGCGCGCCAACCTCCCTGGTTGGCCAGCCAGGAGCGCGGATCGTTGTTGTCATACTGCTTTCCGCCCGCCTTCGATATGCCAGCCGCCACAATGGGCAGAATGGCGGCGGCCAACATCAACCATGAGATGGTTTTCATGAACTGTCTCCCCTCGCGCTTGTTATACCGGAAAGACGCGTTAGCGCCTACGGCACACTATAAGCGCATCGGCATCACAGTTCCACGCTAAGCAGCATGGGTAATATCCCTGGTAACCTGATCCAGCTGGGACGACTGCGTAAGCGAGGCCTGTTCCACTTGGCCCATGATTTGCGTGACATCTTGCGAGGAAGCCATGATCTCATCCATCGTTTTCCTTGCTGACTGAACAAGCACCGCGGCTTTGTCCACTTGCTCTACGGAAGAAAGGATAAGCTGCTTGATTTCACGAGCAGAGTTGGCGCTGTTCTGAGCCAGGCCGCGCACTTCCGCGGCCACGACGGCAAACCCCCTGCCGTGCTGGCCCGCCCTGGCCGCCTCGACGGCCGCGTTCAACGCCAGGATATTCGTCTGAAATGCTATCGTATCCATGACGCCGATGATTTCAGAAATGCGTCGCGAGCTGTCGGTGATCGCCATAATGGTGGACACCACATTTTGCACATTCTGCCCGCCCTTCAAGGCGACATCGGACGCCCCCATGGCCAGGTCGTGCGCTTTGGACGCGCGTTCGGCATTCTCCTTCAGCCCCTGCACGGCAACGCCCAATGTCTGGGCTGCCGTAAACCGGCGCGTGATATCGGTTGCGTATTTCACCACCTTGAAAGGCCTGCCCGCGGCGTTGAGAATGGGGTTGTAGCTCGCGTCGATCCATACTTCGCGCCCATTCTTCCCGATGCGCAGGTACTGCCCGGTGTCGTGCTCCCCGCGGCCCAATTTACGCCAAAACTCGGCGTACGACGGATTGTTGCGCTGCTCCGGAAGCACGAACATGCTGTGGTGACGCCCGACGACCTCCTCATGTGCGTAACCCATTGCGCCCAGGAATAGATCGTTGGCGTTGATGATCGTTCCGTCCAGTTCGAACTCGATGATGGCCTGGACTTTGGAGATGGCGTCCAGCTGCCCTTCGGCATTTGCGTTGTGGTTCTGCTGGTCGGTGATGTCGGTGGCGTACTTGACCACCTTGAAGGGCCGCCCTTTATGGTCGACGATAGGGTTGTAACTTGCTTGCAGCCAGACATCGCGCCCGTCACGGGCTACCCTGCGATACAGTCCCGATTCGTAATTGCCCTGGCCCAGCTTATGCCAGAAATTCGCGTAAGCCGGCGATTCACGCTCTTGCGGATCGACGAAAATCGAATGATGCCGGCCCAGAATATCGTCAAGACGGTGTCCCACAGTCTTGAGGAAGTTGTCGTTGGCCATGAGGATGTGGCCGTGAAGATCAAACTCAATAACAGCCTGCGACTTGTGTATCGCTGCCAGTTGGCCATACAAGTCGGCATGGCGTGTGTGCAGACCGCGCTGAAAGAGGCGGGATAAAGGCCAAACTGCCATACAAATTCCCCTTTGGGCTCGTTCTTTTCGTTTACGGCGCCGGGAAACAAAAGTTTAGGCCTATAGCTTTCGCGGGCAAGCCTCGTCTCGATGGGCTCGCTACAATAGCGTCCAGAATATGTATAATAATGGGCTTGGCAAGATATCGAGACACGCACCGCGCGGTCTTATGTACGCTAAAGAAGCCGATGTAGCTCAGTTGGTAGAGCAGCTCATTCGTAATGAGAAGGTCGGGGGTTCGACTCCTCTCATCGGCACCA
>JAKFDW010000402.1:0-4430 GCA_036675955.1 Orrella sp.
CGATGGCGCGGCTGTTTCGCGAAGCGCCCGTCAACTCCATCTGGGAAGGTTCGGGCAATGTGATGTGCCTGGATGTATTGCGCGGCCTGAAGAGGCATCCCGATCAGGCGCAGGCCTTGTTGGAGGCGCTGCAGGAAGATTGCGCCGGCGAGCCGCTACTGAAACAGCGGATGCAGGATCTGCTTGCCGTTTTGTCGTCGTCCGGCCCCACGCTCGAAGCCGCGGCCCGTTATGTCGCGCAAGAGCTCGTGCTATTGACGCAGGCGAACCTGCTTCGGCGGCATGCGCCTTCGGTTCTGGCGGATGCCTTTGTGCAAAGCCGCTACGGCGGCACAGGCGGACGGGTCTACGGCGTAAGTGCGACACCCCTGGCCCTGTACAGCGTACTCGAGCGCGCATGGCCGGAATGACTGCCGCATGAGGAAATGGGTAGCCCAGGCGGGAGCGTGGGCGCTCCTAGGGATTAACCGTCTGTTGCGCCTTGCGGCAAGCCCATATAATCCCAGAGCCCGTCCTGCAATGGTCGCCGGCATCTGTACTGTATTTTTCCGGGGACCCAGTGAATAGTGTCTTGAATACTTTAATAAGCCGATTGCTTGCCGGCCGGGCAGCAAAGCCCTGGGCCAGGCTGCTGGCTGTCGCCGCGGTGCTGGGCATGGCGGGGCTGGGCTCGTTCACCGCCTTGAAGCCTGGCACTGCCGCCGACGCGCCCTCCGGCAATCCTTCGGTGGACGGAAGCTACACCATGGCCGGACGCGTGGTGCAGGTGGCCGATGGCGATACCTTCACCCTGCTGGTCCAGGGAAGGCAACAACGGGTACGCATGGCCAGCATCGACGCACCCGAAATCGGTAAAAATCCAGACCGTCCGGGCCAGGCGCATGGGCAGGCATCCAGAAAGGCGCTCTCGGCACTGATATCCGGCAAAACGATTTCGCTTCGCTGCTACGAACGCGACCGCTACGATCGCAATATTTGCGACGTCCCTCTACCGGGCGGCGACACGGCCAACCGGAAGCAAGTGGCTGCAGGCATGGCATGGGCCAATATGGAAGGTCGTGGAAAATTCATGCGAGATCCGGAACTCCCGGTTCTCGAGCAGCAGGCAAAACGTGACGGTGCGGGAATCTGGCAGCAAGCCAGGCCGGTCAGCCCATGGGTTTGGCGCTATCAATGCTGGCAGCAACGCCAATGCTAGGCGGGTCAACATTGCGCATGCTCGCGCTTCTGGCCTTGGCGCTGGTGGCGGCGTGCTCGTCGGGGCCGGTCAACAGCCCATATGCCGAGGGCGAGGCAGACGAAAACGTCCTCTATACGGCCTTTGTGCAGCGTTCACCCAAATACCTCGACCCGGCGCGGTCCTATTCGGCCGACGAAACGCCGTTCACCTATTCCATCTACGAACCTTTGTATGGCTATGACTACCTGGCGCGGCCTTATAAACTGGTGCCCAAGACGGCGCTGGCAATAGAGCAGCCCGTTTACTTCGATGCATCCGGCCAGCGCTTGCCCGACGATGCTCCCGGCGAGCTGGTTGCTCTCAGCATCTACGATATCCAGATCAAGCCCGGCATCAAGTTCCAGCCGCATCCCGCCCTGGCGCGCGACGCCTCGGGCGATTACCGCTACTGGCCGCTGGAGCCCGGCGAACTCGAAGGCAAATTCGGCATCGACGATTTCCCGGAAACCGGAACCCGCGAATTGCTGGCCGCCGACTATGTTTACGCTTTCCGGCGGCTGGCAAGTCCGCGGGTGGCTTCGCCCATCTATGGCGTCATGGCCGAGCATGTCGTCGGCCTGCGCGAATACGGCGAGCAGCTGAAAAAACTCGACCAGGCGGTAGCCGATTCGTCGACACCGAATCCCCGATCCTGGCTGGACTTGCGCGAGGCGCAATTCGACGGGGTGCAGGCACTGGACTCGCACACATTGCGCATCAAGGTGAAGGGCAAGTATCCCCAATTCAAGTATTGGCTGGCCATGACTTTCACCGCCCCGGTTCCATGGGAAGTCGATCGCTTTTACGCGCAGCCCGGCATGGCTCAGCACGACTTGTCGCTAAACACCTGGCCCCTGGGCACCGGGCCCTATATGCTGACCGAATCCATTCCGAACCGGCGGCATGTGCTCTCGCGCAATCCCAATTTCCGGGGCGAGCCCTATCCATGCCAGGGTGAGCCGGCCGATGTCGCGGCGGGCTTGCTGGCCGATTGCGGCAAACTCACGCCTTTCGTCGACAAGGTGGTTTTTTCGCTCGAAAAAGAAAGCGTGCCCCTGATGGGCAAGTTCATGCAGGGCTATTACGACATTCCCCAAATTGACCGCGGCGACTATGGCGTGGCCTTGCGCGTCGCCGCCGGCGACTCCGCCGAAAAAGCATCGCTGTATCGGGAGCATGGCATACAGTTGCGCAGCTCAACCGAGGCGCAAGTGTATTACTTGGGCTTCAACTGGCGTGATCCGGTCGTGGGGCAGGGCGATACGCCCGAGCAACAGGAAAAAAACCGCAAGCTGCGCCAGGCAATAGGCATAGCGTTCAACTGGGAACAGTTCGTCTCCATTTTCCAGAACGATGAGGCCCAGGTCGCGTATGGCCCGGTGCCCCCCGGCATTCCGGGCTACCAGGATCTCCCGCAGGGCCTGAACGAACAGATCTATACCCTGGAAAACGGCCGTGCGCTGCGGCGCCCCCTGGACGATGCGCGGCAGCTGCTGAAAGAGGCCGGGTACCCGGATGGCCGCGATGCGGATACAGGCCGGCCGCTCATTCTGCATTTCGATTCCGCCGGCGGCATGGGATCCAGCGCGATGCTCGACTGGATGCGGCGCCAGTTGGCTTCCATCAACATACAGCTTGAAGTCCGGGCCACCGATTACAACCGTTTCCAGGACAAAATGCGCAATGGCAGTGCGCAGATGTTCATGTGGGGGTGGGTTGCCGACTACCCCGATGCCGAGAATTTTCTTTTCCTGCTCTACGGCCCGAATGCAAAGGCGGAAGGCGGAGGCGAAAATGCCTCCAACTACCAGAATCCCGAATTTGATCGCCTGTTCGAACAAATGCGGTTTCTCGACGACGGCCCCGAAAAGGAAGCGCTGGTGCACAAAATGGTCGACCTGGTCCAGCACGACGCGCCGTGGCTGTTCGGCTACTTTCCCAAATCGGGCGGGGCCTACCAGGCGTGGGTCGGAAACGCCAAGCCTACGCAAATGGTCCGCAATACCTTGCAGTTCTACCGGATAGATCCGGAGCTGCGTGCACGCAAGATCAAGGAATGGAATCAACCCGTCTGGTGGCCGCTGTGGTTGCTCGCCGGGCTGGTCGCCGTGGGCGGATTGCTGGCCTGGCAAACGGCCCGCAAGCGGGACCGCGCCACAGCCCTGGCGGGCCACGACTCAACGAGGCAAGCATGACACGTTATGTAATACGGCGCCTGCTGTACGGAGTTCTCATTCTGATAGGGGTGAACATCCTTACATTCGTGCTGTTCTTCGCGGTGAACACGCCCGACGACATGGCTCGTCTATCGATAGGCGGGCAGCGCGTCAGCCAGACGGCCATCGAAAAATGGAAAGCCGAAAGAGGCTACGACAAGCCACTGTTCTTCAACAGCAAGGCGGCTGGCACCGATCAATGGACCGACACCATTTTCTTCGATCGGTCGGTGCCGCTGCTGCGTTTCGATTTCGGCTTTTCCGACGAAGGGCGCGATATCAGCCACGAAATCGGACAACGCATGGGGCCAAGCCTGGCGCTGGCCCTGCCTACCTTTTTTCTGGGTCTTGTCGCCTGCGTGTCGTTCGCCTTGTTGCTGGTGTTTTTCAAGGGCACGCGGCTCGATTTCGCGGGCGTCGTGTTGTGCGTGGTACTGCTGTCGATTTCGGGCTTGTTCTACATCATCGCGGGCCAATGGATCTTTGCCAAGGTGTTGCGCTGGGTGCCTTATTCGGGCTACGTGGATGGCTGGGGCAGCTTGCGGTTTCTGGTCCTGCCGGTATTTGTCGCCGTGTTGTCGCGCCTGGGAGCCGAATCGCGCTTTTACCGCACGCTGTTTCTGGAAGAGGCCGGCAAAGACTATGTACGCACCGCCCGGGCCAAAGGCCTGTCCGAAAGGGTAGTCCTGTTTCGCCATGTTCTTCGCAACGCCATGCTGCCCATACTCACAGGCACTGTCTCGGCCATCCCGCTCCTGTTCATGGGCAGTCTCATTTCCGAATCATTCTTTGGTATTCCCGGCCTGGGCAGCTACACGATAGATGCCATCAACTCCCAAGACTTCTCCATCGTGCGCGCCATGGTTTTCCTGGGCGCATCCCTGTATATCGTTGGACTGATCCTGGCCGATATCTCCTACACGCTGGCTGATCCCCGCGTCCGGTTCGAGTAGCGCCATGCCTAAATTCGTTTTCCTCTGGACCGATATCTTTGT
>JAKFDW010000403.1:0-4587 GCA_036675955.1 Orrella sp.
AGAACCAGACAATACAAGAGCGGTACAGGGTACCTGAGCGATTCTGGGCGAATTGCGCCTTCGGTGGCCGGAAACCCCGGCACTCTCCCACTCTGTGTAATGACAGCAGTCGCAAAGCATAACGCGAAAGCGCCGGAACGACAAACGGAAAGACGGCGCCTGTGTACACTGTTTCGCTATCGTTATATTTCACCCGAACATGACCATTACCATCAACGAGAGCCTGCGCGCCTATATCGATCCGTTAACCCCAGACGAATACGCGGCGCTGGAACGCAGCCTGCTTGCCGAAGGCTGCCGCGACGCGCTGGTGCTTTGGGGCGACGTGCTGGTAGACGGGCACAATCGCTATGGCATCTGCCAGAAGCATGGCATAGCATTCAACACTATCCAGAACACCACATTCCGGTCCATGGACGACGTGCACCTGTGGATGATAGACAACCATCTTGGACGGCGCAGCGTATCGGATTTCCAGCGTGGCGTGCTGGCGCTGCGCAAGAAAGAAATCGTATCGGCGCGGCTGGCACGAGAGCAAGCGGAAAGGGCCGCCGCGGAACTCGCGGGCGAGTCTGAAGCCGGAACTGGAGCCGGGACCGCGCACCAATCCGAAGCCGAGCCGCCCTGGACCCGCGAAGCCGTCGCGCGCGCCGCGCGGGTAAGCAGCGCCACACTGGGACAGATTGAAAAGATCCAGAAAACGGCGGCGCCCGAACTGGTCAGCGCGGTAAAGTCGGGCGTGGTGTCCATCAATGCCGCCGCCGCGGTGGCTTCCCTGCCCAGCGAGCGACAGGTGGCAGCCGTTGCCGGCGGCAAAAAGGAATTGCGCGAGGCGGCACGCCAGGTGCGCGAGTCACGCATGGCGTCCAAGCCCAGGCCGCTTCTGGAAGAACCGCCCATTGACGCGACACCTGAGGAAGCGGAAATCCACCGTCTCAATCAATTGCTTGCGGCGCTGACAGAAGAGCGCGATCAGCTGAAAAAGAAAGTCCAGCACCTGACCATCGCGCTTGCCGAAGCGCGCGGGTCTTAGCCGCCCGAAACGGCCCGTCCGCAGGCCACGCCCGACGCCCATGCCCACTGGAAGTTGTAGCCGCCCAGCCAGCCGGTCACGTCCACCGCTTCGCCCACGAAATACAGGCCCGGCATGGCGGTGACTTCCATGGTCTTCTGATTCAGCGCGCGCGTATCCACGCCGCCACGCATCACTTCGGCCTTTTTATAGCCGGCAGTGCCGCTGGGCACCAGCGACCAGGAATGAATATGCTGCGCTAAGTGACGCAAGGTCTTGTCGGGCGTATCGGCCAGACGCATGGATCCGGAATCGACACCCATGCCGTCGATATTGGCCAGCCACTGATCGGCAAGACGCTTGGGCCACAAACCGGCGAGCACCGTACTCAGTTGCTGGCGATTGCCCGACTTGGCACCCAGAAGATCGCGCTCCAAGTCCTGATGCGGCGCCAGGTCCAGGTGTATGGGCTCGCCGGGATTCCAGAAGCTGGATATCTGCAGAATCGCCGGGCCGGACAAGCCCCGGTGCGTAAACAACAAGTCCTCAAGGAATTCGGTTTGCCTGGCTTTCGCGGCGCCCGGACCCTTGCGCGTAGCGCCGTCATTCTTCACCACGACCTCCAGCGCAACACCGCTTAGCGCGGCAAAAGGCTGCCAATGCTGGGGGTCGAAGGTCAGAGGCACCAGCGCCGGCCGCGGCTCGACCACCTTCAAGCCGAACTGGCGCGCTATTCCCAGGGCGAAATCGGTCGCGCCCAATTGAGGGATGGCCATGCCGCCGGTCGCCATGACCAACTGGCGCGCCGAAATATTGCCTGAACTTGTGCGCAGCAGGTAAGCACCGCGGTCCTGCGCGATCCCGCTGACCGAGCATGGCATACGCCATGCCACGCGTCCGTCATCGCACTCGCGCTTGAGCATGGCGATGATGTCTTCACTGGATTCATCGCAAAACAGTTGGCCCCGATGCTTCTCGTGCCAGCGTATGCCGTGTTTTTCCACCAGGTCGATGAAATCGCGCGGCGTGTAGGCCGCCAGCGCGGAACGGCAGAAATGCGGATTCTGCGACAGGAAATTGGCGGGCGTGGTGCCGATATTGGTGAAGTTGCAGCGCCCGCCGCCCGAAATGCGGATCTTCTCGGCAAGCTTGGCCGCATGATCGATCAATACCACCCGCAGGCCGCGCTGGCCGGCAACGGCGGCGGCCATCATGCCCGCCGCCCCCGCGCCAATTACCGCCACATCAAAACTGCTCGTCACGCGCGCTATTCTTCTTTGATGCAGTCGACGTAATACCTTTCGTTGCCGTCGGCGTCGATATCGTGCGCCAGGCCGTGAACATAGGTTTCGAAACCCGGGAACTTGGCGTTGAATTCGCGCGCGAACTGCAGGTAATTGACGATACGCTTGTTGAAACGTTCGCCGGGAATCAGCAAGGGGATGCCCGGCGGATAAGGCGTAAGCAGCACGCCGGTCACGCGGCCTTCCAGGTCGTCGATGGAAACGCGCTCGGCTTCGCGGTGGGCCATCTTGGCGTAGGCGTCGGACGGCTTCATGGCCGGCACCATATCGCTGAGGTAGACCTCGGTCGTCAAGCGGGCCAGGTCGTACTTGCGATAGGTTTCATGAATCTGCTGGCACAGGTCGCCCATGCCCATTTTTTCGTACATGCGGTGCTGCTTGCAGAAATCGGGCAATATGCGCCAGAGCGGCCGGTTCAGATCGTAGTCGTCCTTGAACTGCTGAAGCGCTGTCAGAAGCGTATTCCAGCGACCCTTGGTAATGCCTATGGTGAACAGGATGAAGAAAGAGTACAGGCCCGTCTTTTCGATGACCACACCATGCTCGGCCAGATACTTCGAGACCAGTGCCGCCGGCACGCCGGTATCGGCGAAGGTGCCCGAAATATCGAGCCCCGGCGTCACGACCGTGGCCTTGATCGGATCCAGCATATTGAAGTCTTCGGCCAGGTCGCCGAAGCCGTGCCATTCGTCGCCCGAGGCCAGAAGCCAGTCGTCGCGATGGCCGATGCCGTCGGCCACCAGGCGATTCGGACCCCAGACCTTGAACCACCAGTCGTTCTTGCCGAATTCGGACTCGACTTTGCGCATGGCCCGGCGAAAGTCCAGGGCTTCCGAGATGCTTTCTTCGACCAGCGCCGTGCCGCCGGGCGGCTCCATCATGGCAGCAGCCACGTCGCAGGAAGCAATAATGGAATATTGCGGCGACGTCGACGTGTGCATGAGGTAGGCCTCGTTGAACACGTTGCGGTCCAGCTTGCGGTTGACCGAGTCCTGCACCATGATCTGCGATGCCTGCGACAGGCCCGCCAGCAATTTGTGCGTGGAGTGCGTGGCAAACACCATGGCGTCTTCGCTCAGCGGGCGGTTCTCGCCGATGGCATGCATGTCTTTATAGAACTCATGGAACGCCGCATGCGGCAGCCAGGCTTCATCGAAATGCAGCGTATCGATTTCGGAGCCCAGCTTTTCCTTGATCATTTCCACGTTGTAGATGACGCCATCGTAGGTGCTTTGCGTCAGCGTCAGTATGCGCGGCTTCTTGTTCTTGGCATTGCGCGCGAACGGGTTGGCCTCGATCTTCTTGCGTATGCTTTCGGGCTCGAACTCTTCCAGCGGAATCGGCCCTATGATGCCCAGGTGGTTGCGCGTGGGGCGCAGGAACACCGGAATGGCGCCCGTCATGGTAATGGCGTGCAGTATGGATTTATGGCAATTTCGATCGACCACCACCACGTCGTCGGAGGCCACATTGGCGTGCCATACGATCTTGTTGGATGTCGATGTGCCGTTGGTCACGAAAAAGCAGTGGTCGGCGTGGAAAATACGCGCCGCGTTGAGCTCGGACTCGGCAACCGGCCCGGTATGGTCCAGCAGTTGCCCCAGTTCGTCCACCGCGTTACAGACGTCGGCGCGCAACATGTTCTCGCCAAAAAACTGGTGGAACATCTGCCCTACCGGACTCTTCAGGAAGGCTACGCCGCCAGAGTGGCCGGGACAATGCCAGGAATACGAACCATCGGAGGCGTACTTGACCAGCTCGCGAAAGAACGGCGGCGCAAGGCCGTCGAGGTAGGAGCGCGCCTCGCGGATGATGTGGCGGGCCACGAATTCGGGGGTGTCCTCGAACATATGGATGAAGCCGTGCAGTTCGCGCAGGATATCGTTGGGGATATGCTGGGACGTGCGCGTTTCGCCGTACAGGTAGATGGGAATGTCTTCGTTGCGAAAGCGCAGTTCGCCAATGAAGGAACGCAGGTTCTTGATGGCATTGGCCACATCCTCCGGCGAGTCGACGTCGAATTCCTCATCGTCGATCGACAAGATGAACGCACTGGCGCGGCTTTGCTGTTGCGCAAACGAACTGAGGTCGCCGTAACTGGTAACGCCCAATACCTCGACGCCCTCGTTCTCAATGGCGGCCGCCAGGGCGCGGATGCCAAAGCCGGAAGCGTTTTCGGAGCGGTAGTCTTCATCGATGATAACGATGGGGAATCGGAATTTCATGCTATAGCTCCTGCTAAGTGCGAGGCAGGGTCACGCCACGCTGACC
>JAKFDW010000404.1:0-2485 GCA_036675955.1 Orrella sp.
GCCGCCAGCGGTTTCTTCGTGGCCGCACGCCCCCAACGCCAGAGGCGCCTGCGCAGTCGCAACCAGCGACTGAAAATCCGCCAAGCAGTGGGCATAGACAATCCCGGGGCATTTCAGCCAAGGGACCGATGATTGCATTGGGGGGCGAAGGAGGCTGTGAAACTGGTTTGCCGAGAGGCATGCAGCATGCGAATGCATTTCGTAGCTGCGGGTGATTCTTTATCTTTGATCTTTCTTGACAGGTCTACATGGTCGCCGAGTATCCGGTACAGCATCTTGGATGCGAGACCTATCTGCTAGACGGCGGCTGCTGTCCGTGTTGCTGTTCAACTTGAACGATTTGCGTACTCGAACAACTCGACGACATTCCCCGACGGGTCTTGAAGCAGGATTTGTCGTCCCGCTCCGGCCTCGGCCACGTCCCCGCGGAAACTTGCTCCCGCTTCACGCAATTTGTCGATCATTCCGTCGAGATCATCTGTCACGACCATGAACCTGCTCCACCCACCTGGCTGAGGATTGCCACCTGCCTTCCCGGCGCTGCCGGCTCCGGGCGCATTGAGGAAAAGATGCAGATCCTCAAGTGTCATTTCAGCGAACTTTCCTGGATTGTGCTTCTCGACCTCAAAGCCCAGGCGGTCACGATAAAAATCCACAGATTTATCAATGTCGCTCGCAATATATCTAACAGATGCCATGCTGCTGTCTCCTCAGCATAACGACGCGAGGGCGCTCGCACCGCGCGTTAGCGACCGTTGCATAGGTTGCCCTTCGTCTGGCTGTTGGCAAATCCGGTGCCGCCCGACAGGCCATTCTTCGAGCCGAGCCCGCGTTGCGGGTCGGGCTCGGCTCGGGCGTCAGACGGCTAGTGTTGCTTTTTTGCAACCGGACTTTCGGTGTGCATTACGCAGCGCCAGTTCCCGTCAACCTTTACCCAGGTCGACGTGTCATACACATTCATCCGCAACGGCTTGCCCTGCATTTCCATCCTTTGATCCACCTGGTATGTGGCCACTGCAACATCATCCCTCGGAAAGATCACATCCATATCCGAGATCGTGTAATCGACCAGCTTGTACTGATCGTCATTCGCCATCTTGGTGTAGGCCGCATGGTCGAATTTTGTCGCTCCGTGTCCGCTGACCATCACTGCTGGTTCGGTCAACATTTCTGTAGCCACTTCCGGCTTTCCGGCAACCATTGAATTCCAGAATGCCTTCTCCAGCCCTTCAATTTCGCTCTTCCGCTTGGTCGTGTTCATGGCATTGATCCCATTCCTATTGTGGGATCATGAGTAAACGGCGCGGCGTTATAGGATGGTGAGAATCAAGGCAACGCCGCCTAACATTTCATTCGAGCCGAAACTTCGTGGTTCGGCTTGGTTCAGGCGTCAGGATTCATCCATGAGCATTCGCAATGCGAAACCAGACGACGCGGCGCCGTTGGCCGGTCTTGCACACACACTGGGCCAGACCGTGGAGGCTGCCGGGTTCTCGCAAGACATCTCTGCTTACACCGAAGGCTTCTATGTTGCAGAGATGAACGGCGCCATTTCCGGCTATCTCGTTATGCGAATCGAGCACTACCCGGATTGCGTGCAAGGGCGATCGCCCATCCAGCTCTGGCGGTTGTTTGTCGCTCCCGAACATCAAGGAACAGGAGTCGCGGCAGGCCTTGTCTCCCAGGCGTTTGCCCACGCACGCGCGGGAAATCATGACGTCGTTTGGCTTGGCACCTCGGAAGACAATGCCCGGGCCATTGCCTTTTATCGCAAGAACGGATTTCGCACCGTAGGAGTGGCGCAATTGCATCAAGGCGAGGACTCGCATCAGGACCTGGTCATGCAAGTACCCTAGGCTGATAGTCGGCGGGGTTTCCCCGCCAGGTGACCTTGGCGGCACCACTCCAGACTCAACGCTCCGAGGGACCGGTCTCGTCGTAACTCCGCCGGGTAAACAGATCCGGCTGGATCAATTCGATGAACGCCCGCGCCTGCGGCGAAAGATATTTGCCCTTGCGTACCACCACGCCATAGCTGCGGGTCGGGAACCAGTCGCTGAGCGAACGCGCGGCGAGGCGACCGCGGTCGGCTTCGGTCAAACAGATCGAAGTGATGATCGAAATGCCCATGCCCATCGCCACGTACTGCTTGATCACTTCCCAGCCGCCGACTTCCAGCGCCACCGTGTACGGCACGCGGTTCTGCTGGAACACCAGGTCGACCAGACGATAGGTCACCAGCCGCTTCGGCGGCAGGATCAGGCCGTAGGGCGACAGGTCCTCCAGCTTCAACGTGCGCTGCTTGATCAAGGGATGGTCGGGCGGGGCGATCAGCAGCGGCTCGAAGCGGTACACCGGCGCATAGCTGAGGTCGGCCGGCACGTCCAGCATCGAGCCCACCGCCAGGTCCACCGCATCGGAGCGCAGCAGGTCGGTGCCGTCGGCGCTGACCGCATTGTGCAGGGTCAGGCGCACGTCCGGGTGC
>JAKFDW010000405.1:0-1717 GCA_036675955.1 Orrella sp.
ACATAAGAGAGAAGATGCGACCAGTGCTCGGTTGTGCCTTGCAGCGCGTACCAGCACAGCGTGACGATGGGAGCGAGAACGCTGAGCGCAATCAGTAATGCTCCAATCCGCCAACCAAGGCCAGCCTCACATGAGAAAAAACGACGCAGATGCAACAGCGGAAGTTCCTGCAAAAAACGACAGAACGCGGGCGTCAAAGCCCGCGTTCGATGAGGGAAGGGCAGTTTTTTAGTTGTTGAATCCAACCTTGTCCACCAATTCGCTGGCCTGTTTGCGATGCTTGGCGATTTCAGTCAGGGGCAGCGGATCGACAACAAGCGGACCGAAACTGGCGACTACGGGATCCAGCTTGATCCCTTCTTTGATCGGATACTCGTAGTTGGCATTGGCGTAAAGACCCTGGGCTTTATCGGAAACCAGATACTCGAGCAGCTTGACCGCGTTCTCTTTATTCGGAGCGTACTTCGCAACTGAAGCGCCGGAAATATTAACATGGGTCCCGCGGCTCTTTTCATTGGCGAACGTGGGACGCACAACCTTGATGGCATCGCCCCATTTGCGGGCGTCAGTACCCGGCTCGGCATTTTTCATGCGGCCGACATAATAAGCGTTTGCAATGCCAATGTCGCAAATGCCACCCAGGATGTCGCGTGCGACATCGCGATCCCCGCCGGAGGCCTTGCGTCCGAGGTTGTTCTTGACGTTGCGCAACCATGCTTCGGTAGCTTCGACCCCGTTGTGGGCGATCATGGCCGCGATAAGCGCCGTATTGTAGGGATGTTGTCCCGACCGTATGCACACTTTGCCCTTCCATTTGGGATCGGCAAAGGCTTCGTAAGTAAGGGCGCTGACATCGAGATCTTTTGCGACATAGGCGACGCGGTCGCGCAAGGATAGCGTATACCACTGATTGTCGGTGCCGCGCAGGTTCTCGGGAATGGCGTCGTTCAGGACTTTGGACTGCACGGGCTGTGTAACGCCTGCCTCGACCAGATCCAGCAGGTTGCCGATATCAACAGTCATGAGTACGTCGGCGGGCGATTTTTCGCCTTCGGCTTTTACCCGCTCGATAAGGCCGTCTTTGACGAAAACCGTATTGACGGCAATGCCCGTGTCTTTCGTGAATTCATCCAACAGTGGCTGGATCAGCTTTGGTTCGCGCGTCGTGTACAAACTGACATCGGCTGCAGCAGCGGTGGCGGACGCAGCACCAAGGGCTGTAAGACCGGCCAGCATTAATGAGCGAAACAAGGGCCGCGGCTCTCGGTTTGAACGCATGGAACTTCTCCTGGGCGAGTATAGGGAAATAGTGAACGTCATTGACTACAATGACGTTTGATGTGAATGGAAATGATTCTCATATAGATAGGGTAAGATACCAGACTATGGGGAACTATTCAACGAAAAAGGTGGTGGGTAGCCCGGCGTGCGGTCGTTTCCGGGACTTATTTGATCCATCTTAAATCCTTTGCGATTTTCGTCCGTAAGCTTTCCCGACCTGCTGCGTCGAGGCTGTAATATCCCTCATGCATGTCGGCCTTTCGACATGCATTTCGTCCAGCAGGCTAAAATCGGTCCTTCCGGGCCGGCATCGGCGGCATTTTCGGTGTTCGCATTTTCCTGGCCACAGGCAACTTATTTTACGCAATCACATGGCAGCCTTTAATACAGAACAGGTTCTCAACGTACGTCACTGGAACGATACTTTATTCTCCTT
>JAKFDW010000406.1:0-10746 GCA_036675955.1 Orrella sp.
AACTATTCAGTCTGGCTGCACCGTTACTATGAGTATCGCGGCGGCCGCACGGAACTGGCGCCCACCTGCGGCGCCATGGGCTACGGCCTGCCGGCTGCCGTTGCCGCCGCTTTGCGCAACAAGGGACAAAGCGTTGTGTGCGTTGCCGGCGACGGATGCTTTCTAATGTATCCCCAAGAACTTGCGACGGCAGCGGAATACGGAGCCTCGCTAATCGTATTGGTGGTCAACAACGGCATGTATGGCACGATCCGCATGCACCAGGAACGCCATCATCCGGGCCGCATCAGCGGCACCCGCCTTCAAGGGCCGGACTACGCCGCGCTCGCACGGTCATTTGGCGCCCATGCCGAACTGGTCTGCCGCAGCGAAGACTTTCCGGCAGCCTTCCAGCGCGCCCAGGATGCCGGCGGCCTGGCATTACTGGAGCTTCGCACCGATCCACGCCAAATCACGCCGGCCATGCGCCTGGGAGACTGACATGAGCAATATTTCACCGACACTGCGGCAAGCACTCACCGGCATATCCGGGATACTCGTCACCCCCTTCGATGCCGATGACCAGATAGCGCCGATCAAGCTTAACCCCATCGTGGACAGGGCCGTCAAAGCCGGTGTCGACATCCTGGTCATCAATGGGAATACCAGCGAATTCTATGCCTTGCAGGCCAGCGAAGCCGAAGCTATGATGCGCGCAACAGTCGACATGGCCAACGGCCGGGCGCCCGTCATCAACGGAGTCGGACGAAGCGTGCATGAAGCCTGCGCCCTGGCTCGCGCATCGAAAGCGGCAGGCGCGGATGGCATCATGGTGCATCAGCCGCCCGACCCCTTCGTCTCGCCTCGCGGCCTTACAGACTACGTCCAGCGTGTTGCCGAGGCGGCCGACGGCCTGCCGGTCATGCTTTACTTGCGCAACGACGCCATTGGAACCGATGCCATCGTACGCCTCACCGAGATCCCCGCCGTTGCCGGCGTCAAATGGGCTGCACCCAGCCCGATGAAACTGGCCCAGGCGATACAAGGCGCGGATCCGGACGTGGTATGGGTGGGCGGCCTGGCGGAAACCTGGGCGCCTGCCCTGTGCGCGGTAGGCGCCCAGGGATTCACGTCGGGCTTGATCAATATCTGGCCGGAGCAGTCCGTCTCCATCCTGCAGGCGCTGCGCGCCAGCGACTACGCCAAGGCCATGCAGCTTATCCGCCAGATCGAAGAATTCGAAACGATACGCGCCGAAGAACTCAACGGCACCAATGTCACCGGCGTGAAAGCAGCGCTCCAGCTGATCGGCAATGACTGCGGCCCTGCGCGCCCGCCCGCGGCATGGCCTCTGAGCGCGAACCAGCAATCGCGTTTGTCGAGTTTGATAAAAGGATGGGGCCTGAACGCCGCAGTTTGATATCCGTCTTGACTGGCATGAAGCGCTGGAAATCCTGCATGCAACTTAAACTGGCTGTTCTTGTCTCATAATTTTTACTGGTTCAAAGGATAACAGCGCAATGTCAATGCAACGGCTCTTACAACAACTACTTCAATCCGGACAGAGCCTGGCTCAGGACGCCGGCTCAAAGCTGAACAGTTCCGGACAGGGCCTGGGCTCGACGATGGGCGGATTTGGCGGCGGCGCCCTGGCCGGGGGTGCATTGGGCCTGTTGCTGGGCAACAAGAAGTTCCGCAAAATGGGCGGCAAGGTCGCCGGCTATGGCGGAGCGGCTGCATTGGGCGCCGTTGCGCTAAAAGCCTATCAGGACTGGCAGGAGAAAAAAGCAGCTGCTCCAGCTCCGGCTTACGAACAGCAACGTCCATCTGCCGCCCCTTATCAAGCCGTTCCCGCCCTGCCCAGCCCCGAAAACGAACAGCACAATAAAGCCATCCTTTCTGCCATGATCGCTGCGGCGAAGGCCGACGGGCATATCGGCGCGGAAGAAAAACAGCTCATCGACGCCGAAGTCGCCAAGCTCACGTCCGACTCCAAAGACGTGGCGTGGATCGATGCCGAACTGTCGAAGCCTGCCAACCCGGCGGAGATCGCAAATTTGGCCACGACGCCCGAACTCGGGGCCGAACTGTATCTGGCCAGTGCGCTGATGGTTGACGACGAAAGCTTCATGGAACGAGCCTACCTTGACGAACTCGCCCGCAACCTCAAGCTGGAGCCGGGCCTGAAGGCCGAGCTGGATTCAAAGCTGAAGGCATAAAGCGGCCCTGCTGCCGGCAATAGCAAGGCAGCAGTCGCAGTCTATTGTCCGATAAAGTCGGCGCGGGCCTTGTCCAGAAAGGCCTGGTAGCCGATTTTGTAGTCCTCGGTATCAAAGCAGGCATAGCATTCGTCGATATCTTCCCTGGTCAGACCCGCCTTTGGAATGAGCCGATTGATGAATTTCTTGTGCCAGCGTGCAACGAGCGGCGCGCCGCTGACGACCCGTTCTACGGCGCGCTCGATTTCCGGCTCGAACTCGGCGTCGGGAATCACACGTGTCAAAAGCCCTTTCTGCCACGCTTCTTGCGCGTCGAATATTCTGCCTTCCAACAAAATCTCCAGCGCACCGGCACGTCCCACCAGCGCCATCAAGCCGTGCAGATCCGAATAGGACATCACCAGCCCCAGACGCTTCACCGGAACACCGAATCGACTGGACTGGGCGCTGAGGCGCAAATCGCAATTCGATGCAATTTCAAGACCGCCCCCCACACACGCGCCGCGGATAGCGGCAATAGTAGGGTGACGGCATTCGGCAATGGATTTCATGGCGCGATGCGCTGCGTCGGCATAGTGCCGTGCTTGTTGGCGACTGGCGCGCACCCGGGCGAACTCCTCGACATCTGCGCCGGCCGCGAAGGCCTGTTCGCCCTGGCCACGCAGCACTATGCAGCGAATCTGCTGCTCACCCGACAGACTGATGAACGCATCTCCCAACGCCTGCCACATGTCCAGTGTGAGAGCGTTGAGTTTATCCGGATTGCTTAGAAAAACGGTCGCTACGTTACCAGACCGGTCAACGAGTATGGAGTCTGTCACAGATATATTCCTAGAAGTTAGCCCGCCGTGGCCGGGCAAGTGGTTGGTACAATGCTAAAGAGCCTAAGTCCATAATTCAAACTAGTATTTTTTGCGCTGAAGCCAAGAATTATTCATGTAATCCGCCGTGCGCCGCGCGTGCCCCTGGAGTGCCGATGTCATCTCGCATGCCCCCGCTGAATCCCTTGAGAACATTCGAAGTTGCGGCACGCCATCTCAGCTTTTCGCGGGCGGCAGACGAGCTCTTCGTTACCGCTGCGGCGGTGAGCCATCAAATCAAGACCCTGGAGGACAGCCTGGGCGTGCGCTTGTTCACGCGGCAGGGCAACAGTCTTACGCTCACCGAGACCGGCACGGCCTACCTACCGGCAATTCAGCAAGCCTTCAAGCAAGTCGCCGAGGCAACCTACCGTTTGCACAAGCGCGACCAACGGCCTACTCTGAAAATGAATGTGCCGCCCACCTTTGCCGTGAAATGGCTCATACCCCGGCTCGACCAATTCTTCAAGCTGCATCCCGATATCGATGTCAAGGTGTCTACGTCTAACCACATGGTCGATTTCTCACGCGAGAACTTTGATCTGGTGATGTGTTATGGACGCGGCCACTACGCCGGCATGCAATCGAAGCGGTGCCTGCCGGTAGAGGTATTCCCAGTATGCAGCCCGCGGCTCCTCGATGCCGGCCCCCCTATCACGGGGCCCGCGGATTTGAAACACTACACGCTGCTCCATGACGATAGTGTCTACAGCGATGGCAGCAACCCAGACTGGAGCACCTGGTTCAATTATGTCGGATGCTCCGAAGTCGACGCGACGCGCGGGCCGTCATTCTGGCCAAGCCACCTGGTCATCGACGCGGCCATCGACGGTCTGGGCGTCGCCCTGGCCAAGAAACCCTGGGTGGATAAAGACTTGGAGTCGGGGCGGCTGGTCCGGCTGTCCGACGTATCATTGCCAGTCGAATATTCGTATTACATCGTCTACCCCGACTCCAGGGCGGAAGATCCGCTGATCACGACGTTTGTAGAGTGGGTGCTATCCCAGGGTGCCGCAGCCGACTAGACCACTGCTTCAAAGCATGCCGCGCTGTTGAAGGCTAAGCATCAATTGCCTGATGCCGAAGGTCCAGGGAGGCAGGGCCTCGGAGTGGCGTACGGTGTTGACAAGCGAACCCAGCGCCGGTGTAGAAATTGACACGCGATCGCCGACCTTGTGTGTAAATCCCTGCCCCTTGATGCCGCGATCGTCGGTCGGCGCAAACAAGGTGCCCGTAAATAGCATCAAGCCGTCCGGGTATTGGTGATGATGTCCTATGGTCTGGCCCACCAGGTCTAGAAGGTCTCGGCTGATTTCGCTCAGAGAACTGTGACCTTCCAGAACGTAACCGTCTTCACCGCGTATGGACAACGAAATTTCGAGCGCGCGGGCATCATCGATGGTGAAATTATTGTCGAATACACGGATGAAAGGCCCCATGGCGCAAGACCCGTTATTGTCTTTTGCCTTTCCTAGCAGTAACGCGCTGCGGCCTTCAATATCGCGCAAGTTGACGTCATTGCCCAGCGTAATGCCTTTGACGCGCCCCTGCGAATCGACGGCAAGCACGAGCTCAGGCTCAGGATTGTTCCATTCGGACTTGCGCAGGATGCCTATGTCTTCGCCGGAGCCGGCGGATGAAAGCACAGGCGCCTTGGTGAATACTTCAGCATCGGGGCCTATGCCGACCTCCAGATATTGCGACCACAAGTCATTGGACTGCAGGAACTCTTTGACTTTGGCCGCTTCCGGCGAGCCGGGGCGCACTTTCTGGATTGCGGTCCCGACAATATCGCTGATGCTGGCACGGATCCGGTCCGCCTTGAGAGGATCGCCCGATGCCTTTTCCTCGATCACGCGTTCCAGCATGCTGCCCACGAACGTAACGCCGCAGGCCTTGATCACCTGGAGATCGCACGGCGCAATGAAACGAACCGCATCGTTGCGCTGAGCCAGCGTGTTTTCTACTACCTGTCCCAATTGCCATTCGCGCCGTCCAGCTTGCTGGCCAAGGAACTCGACTACGTTATCTTGCTCGAGCAAACCGCTGATCGTGGAAGCGACATGCGTGATATCGACTACCTGACCGTCGCGCACAACCACGATGCAAGGAGCACCGCCGTGTTCCGGATCGGCGATGCGTCCCACCAGGGTAGCGCGTTCAAGGTCTTGAGGTAAGAAACGTTCAATTTCCGACGATGTCATCATGATTTCTCGGCAAATTTCAAAGGATTATCAAGGCACTGCATGTCGATATCATTGACGTCTTTGAGTCCCATCAATGTCATGGATGTTTCCATCTCATTCTTCAGTATCGTGAACAACTTGTCCAAGCCGGCACGCCCTCCGCAAGCAAGGGCGTAGAGGTAGGGGCGTCCGACCATGCAAAAGTCTGCGCCGAGGGCCAGAGACTTGATTACGTCCTGACCAGACCGTATGCCGCCGTCCAGAATCACCTCCACCTGCTTGTCTACAGCGCGTGAGATACGCCCGAGACTGGAAATGGTAGACCTTACCCCATCCAGCTGACGACCGCCATGATTGGATACCACGATGGCATCGCAGCCACTATCGATTGCCTTACAGGCGTCCTCAGGGGTAAGGACACCCTTTATGATCAATTTTCCTTTCCATAGACGCCGTATCCATTCCACATCGCGCCAATCAATCGAGTCATCGTACTGCGATGCACACCATTCGGCGAGCCCCGTCATATTGCCCTTGGGCTGAGACAAGATCTCCTTCAGATTGCCAAAACTGCGGTTACGTGTCTTGGACATCTGGTACAGCCAACCCGGCTTGCACAGCGTGTTCAGCATGTTGGCCGCCGTCATGCGCAACGGCACGCTAAGGCCGTTTTTCAGGTCCTTGTGCCTTTGTCCGGAAGTCGGCAAGTCGACCGTCAGCACGAGTGCCGAGCACTTTGCCGCCTGGGCGCGTTGCACCAGAGTCTCGGTGAAAGCCCGGTCTTTCATGATGTATAGCTGGAACCAGTACGGGGAGCCCTCGCTTTCGGCGAGTTGTTCCATTGAACATATCGAAACGGTGCTGAGCGTATATGGCACATTCCATTCCGCGGCGGCCTTCAGAGCAACGATTTCGCCGTCCGGATAATAAAGCCCGGCGAGTCCGGTAGGCGCAATACCAAATGGCAACGCATAGTCGCGGCCCATCAATGATTTGCCCAGGTTCTTCTGCGACACGTTCACCATGACCCGCTGCTTGAGGTACAACTTGCCAAAATCACTGGAATTCTTGGCCAGCGTCTTTTCATTGTAGGAGCCGCCATCCATGTAATCGAACAGTGACTTGGGCAGTTTCTTGCGGGAAAGTTCCCTGAGATCCGCGACATTGGTAACGATAGCCATGGCTTGCTTTAAACGAAAGATAAGAAAGGCGACCTAGCGCAGTGCAGGCGGTATGGTGGCCAAGAGCGAAACAAACCCATGCGCCTTAAAGCGTAGAGGAAGAAAATGCGCCATTCGCGGAATAATCACGAATCTCGTCGGCCGTCAGCCCCAACTCACCAAGGACGTCTTGCGTATGTTGGCCGAGCAGCGGCGCGGGATAGCGTATCTGCTGCGGCGTGTCGCTCAGCTTCACTGGGAATCCGAGCGACTTCACCATACCCTCCACGGGATGCTCGATATCGAGCACCATGTTCCTGGCTTGTGATTGTTCGCTTTCGAGTGCTTCATCGTAGTTGTAGATAGGGGCCGCGGGCACACCCTTATCCAGCAGGCGCTGGACCCATTCCTCAGCAGTAGCTTCCGCGAAGCTGGCTTCCAGTTCGACGATAAGCTTTTCCCGATTCTTCAGCCGTTCCACGTTGTCCAGATAGAGAGGATTCCCGATCAGATCGCACCGATCGATCACCTCGCAAAGGCCGACCCACAGTTTCTGGTTCGCCGCCCCCATCACAAAGTACCGATCCGAAGCACGTACCGTCTGGTAAGGTGCACTCATCCGATTGGCACTGCCAATAGGCGCAGGCAGGCGGCCTGTCCCCCAGTACTCTGCCGTCTCCCATATTGACAGGCCCAGGGCGCTCTCGAAAAGTGAAGCATCGACATATTGCCCTCGGCCCGATTCCTGCCGCCCAATGATTGCGCTGAGCACTCCATACGCGGCGAACAGGCCGGAACCCAGGTCGGCAACCGGAATACTGGACTTCACCGGAGACGCATCCGGGTGACCCATCACGCTCATTACGCCCGACATCGCTTGCGCGATCAGGTCAAACCCCGGACGAAGCGCCCATGGGCCTGTTTGTCCGAACCCCGAAATGCTGGCGTAGACGAGGCGCGGATTGATTTCCTTCAACGTTTCATAGTCTATGCGCAGGCGCTTGGCGACGCCGGGACGATTGTTTTCAACAAGAATATCGGCGCTCTCGACCAGCTTGTAGAAAGCCGCAAGTCCGGCTTCGTTCTTTAAATTGATCTCGATACTGCGCTTATTGCGATTCAGCGCCAGAAACCCGCCGCTGTCTGCTCCCTTCAGCCTGAAACCCATGGCTCGACGAGTCTGGTCGCCCACACCAGGCGGTTCGACCTTGATCACATCGGCCCCCATGTCGCCAAGCAACATACAGCAATAGGGACCGGCCATCACTTGGCTTACGTCAAGGACTCTCAGTCCGGAAAGAGGAAGTGTCATAAAAGAGTGATATCTCGTTAATACTTGAATGGTTCGACGCCCGAATGGGTGCAACCAATACACGCGATGAGTAGCGCGTCGGCGGCGAGGCCGGCGGGTACTAGGTCTGGACCTTGCCTTGCTCGATGACCTTGGCCCACTTCTTGCCTTCCGCAACGATGAAATCAGCGAACCGGACGGGCGTACCGCCGCCCTCGACAGCCCCTTGCCGCAGCAGTTGTGCCGCCACGTCGGGCATTGCCAGGACTTTGTTGACCGTCGCATTGATTTCGTCGACGATCTGCGGCGCAAGGCCTGCCGGACCGACCAAGCCATACCAGGTGCTGGCGTCAAACCCCTCAAAGCCCTGTTCGTCCATGGTTGGCACGTTGGGGAAGGATTCCACCCGCTTGATATGCGACTGCGCCAATGCGATCAAGTTGCCGCTGGATAGATGGGGTCCCGCGGACGGCATGGTGTCAAAGCTGAAATTGATCTGTCCGCCCAACAAGTCCGTCATCATAGGCCCCGAACCTTTATATGGCACGTGCAATACGTCGATTCCTGCCATGAGCTTGAACAGTTCCAGCGCCATATGTTGTGCCGAACCATTGCCTGCCGATCCGAACGTGATCTTGCCTGGATTCTGCTTGCACAATTCCACCAGCTCGGCCACTGTCTTCACTGTTTGATCTTTATTCCCCACAAGAAGCAAGGGCGTGATTCCAACCAGCACGATGGGCGTAAAGTCTTTCTGTACGTTATACCGTGGACTGGGCGTTAAAGATGGTGCAATAGAATGGCTGCTGAAGTTTGCCATCAGCAGGTTTGAACCATCATTGAGCTGGCGCGCCGTATGTTCGGCGGCAATCACACCGGCCGCGCCGGGCTTGTTCTGTACAACGACATTGCGTTCAAGCAAAGGACCCATCTTCTGGGCCAGCAGTCGGGCCACCGCATCAGTTCCTCCCCCCGCGGAAAAACCGACCACCATGGCGATGGGTTTATCTGGCAAGGCCTGCGCCAAAATCTGCGGGGCAAAGGCAAGCGATGCTGCCATCGTCAAAAAACTTCGTCTATCCACTTGTTTGTCTCCTTAAGCGGGCTGGTCGATTATGTATATACAAAGTCGATCTATAGTCTCGTCGTTCTCATTGCTTAAAACAACGTAAGCCAGTGTACAAGCGGAGTTCCAGAGCCCCAACGTATATTTTTTAGGCCTTGGTTCAAGAAAATTTCATTCGCAAACTCAAGTGCCAGGCGGGTATGAACCTTGCTGCATTTTCGTGGGCTTCCACAGATTTTCAGTGGTTACGACCAATCTACTTCAGAGGGCCACCGAAATGACAAATCAAAAAGACGATGTAAATCCCGGGGACGACGCCGCGCCGGGAACAACCGGAACGGGCGAGGTGCCTTGTCCGGAGTGCAATGGGACAGGAGAATTGAATGGAGCGCCATGCAAGAACTGCGGCGCTACAGGAAAGGTGATAAAAGGCATAGGAGGAGCGTGATGTCCTCTGCGAGCCTCAGGCCTTGAGCATCTCGATGGGCACTCGGGCGCTACGCCCTGCCAGGCGCTCGAATTCGACAACGTCGTGACCGCAGAACAATTCCACTTCGTCGGCATAGCTGCGCCTCAAGGCTCGCAGGCGGGCCTGGTTATTGTGCCGGGCGGCCGCGTCTTTCTGCATCATCCATTGATAGAACGCCAATCCAGGCGTGCATGCTGGATAAGCCGTGTCCATTTCCTGATGATAGAAGTATGCGTCGCCCGCTTGCAGCAACCATTTGTCGCCCCGTTGCACTGCCACCCCCGAATGGCCGAAGGTATGGCCCACTAAGGGTATCAGGGCAATATCGGGTGGCAATCCGTCCAATGCGCGGACGCGCTCCAGGCCGAACCAGTCTTCTCCCTCGCCGGCCGGGTAAACCTTCCACTTGTCTTTGGTCGACCACTGCTGTGGCCGAAATCGCTGCCTGTCCAACCACGTTTTCTGCAGAAAGGCGTAATCTCTTTCAGCCGCAAGCAGGTGAACAGTCGCTTGCGGAAAATCGTCCAGGCCTCCGGCATGGTCGAAATCGAGATGAGTGAGAATGATATGCCGGACGTCGTTCGGGTCAAAGCCCAGTGCCTGAACCTGGCGAAAGGCCGTCATTTCGTCCCGGAAGTCCGGCTTGAGCATGGAAAGGAAAAATCGGCTGAGCCGCCTTTTCGGATCGGCGACATCGCGCCTGCCAAGGCCGGTGTCGACCAGTATCAACTCGGAATCCGCTTCGATCAGCAAGCAATGACAGGCAAGATGCCCGCGCCGGACTATGGAGTCCGTTGAACCATCCATGAGCTTGCCGCCCAGCGGGCAAGTGGAAATACAGTTGAGGTGATGAACACGCATATCATCTCCTGCGGCAGAAAACCGCCTGATTGAGTCGCTTGCGGACGGCGCCCTTATCGAGACGCCGTTCGCCGGCAGCGCAGCAAAAGGCATTCCCGCATGACGATATATGCGTACTGCGTAAGGCAATCAGTCCAGTAAATCGGCCGGTACATTGCCACCATTGGCGGCAATACGCGCCAGCACGGTCTTGTGCAGCCACATGTTCATTTGAGCCGAATCGGCCATTAAGTCGGCGGGGCATCCGAGTTCGGTGGCGAGTTCTTTGCGCGCGGACAGGCTGCTGTCGATATCCAGCAATTTCAAAAGATCGACGATGGAGGTGCGCCAGTTCAACTTTTCGGAATGTGCCGCCGCTTTTTTCTCGAGCTGCGCGACAACATCCACGACAGGCACCGCACGAGGCTGGGCGACCGAGGTGGCGGTGGAATCCGCCGGCGCTATGTTGACCGCGGAGGGAGGGGTGCCAGAGACTGGCACCTCGACGGGCGTCGCACCTGCCGCAGCGGCAGCCGAAGCTCCGCCTATGCCTAATTTATCAAGAATCTTGCTGAAAAATCCCATGTCAACTCCTGGAAGATCGGTGTAGTGACGAAAGAGTGCATCGAGCCGCTTGAACACGATGCACCGCCTCGAATATACCCGCCTTCGCGGC
>JAKFDW010000407.1:0-4637 GCA_036675955.1 Orrella sp.
CTTGAAATCGCCAGCCAGTGCGACTTGCGCATCGCCGGCACGTCGTCACGTTTTGGCGTTCCCATCAATCGCCTGGGCTTTCCCATGGCGCCCGACGAAATGCGGGGCCTGCTGGCCGTGGCGGGCCGGGCGGCGACGCTGGAAATCCTTTTGGAAGGGCGGGTGTTCGGCGCCGCGGAAGCCATGTCCAAAGGGCTGCTGACGCGCGTGCTGCCCGACGCCGATGTTGCCGGCGACGTCATGCAGCTTGCGCGGCGTCTGGCCAGTGGGGCGCCGCAGGCCGCCCGTATCAACAAGCAGACTGTGGCGCGGCTGAGCCCGCAAGCCCAGCCACTCACCGAGTCCGAATTACTGTCATTTTTCAAGTACGCCGAAAGTCATGATCACCGGGAAGGTGTAAGGGCTTTTCTGGCCGGCCGGGAGCCGGCATTCTCAGGAGATTGATTTGGAAGGCAATGCCAATTTATACGCCTTGCTGGCTGAGGGTTTTCCAGCCGACCGCGCCGCAGTGGCCATTGAAACGCCCACCCGGTCCTATAGCTGGAACGATGTAGAAGAAATCAGTGCCCGATACGCCAATTTATTGCAGGCGCTGACCCTGCCTGCCGGCTCGCGCATTGCCGTTCAGGTGGAAAAGTCGCCTGAAGCGCTCATGTTGTACTTGGCCAGCGTGCGAGCGGGCTTGGTGTACCTGCCTCTGAATACCGCGTATCGCGAATCGGAAGTGGAATATTTCCTGACCGACGCCGAGCCGGCCGTGGTGGTTTGTGACAGCGCGAATCAGGAATGGGTCGCAAGACTGGCCGAGAAAACCGGCACCGCAAACGTGTACACCCTGGATAGCGACGGGACCGGCAGCCTTGCCGTGGCCGCCGCGAGCCAGTCCAGCGAATTCGTTACGGTGCGCAGTCTTCCGGATGACCTCGCCGCCATTCTTTATACCTCGGGGACCACGGGGCGCAGCAAGGGCGCCATGCTGTCGCATCGCAACCTTTCATCCAATGCCGAAGTGCTGCACAAGTATTGGGGCTGGCGCTCCGATGACGTGCTTTTGCACATGCTCCCCATTTTCCATGTGCATGGCTTGTTCGTCGCTTCGCATGGCGCTCTCCTGGCGGGCGCGCGCATGATATGGCTGCCCAGGCTCGATATCGAGCAGGCATTGCATTATCTTCCACGCAGCACAGTCATGATGGGCGTGCCCACCTATTACGTGCGGCTGCTGAACGATGCGAGGTTCACGCGTGAACTCTGCGCCAACATGCGCTTGTTCATTTCCGGGTCCGCGCCGTTGCTCAAGGAAACCTTCGACGAATTCAAGGCCCGTATCGGGCAGCCCATACTTGAACGTTACGGCATGAGCGAAACCATCATGCTTACCTCCAATCCGTATGACTCCGCACTGGGAGAACGAATCGGAGGTACAGTGGGTCAACCCTTGCCCGGCGTAATGGTTCGCGTGGTCGATGACACCGAACGGGAACTTGGCGTGGGTGAAATAGGCAGCGTACAGGTGCGCGGCCCCAACGTGTTTTCAGGTTACTGGCGCATGCCGGAAAAGACGCGTGAAGAATTCACCTCCGACGGCTGGTTCCGCACCGGCGACGTCGGGCGTTGGGGAGGCGACGCTGCGCCGCCAAACTACCTGTCTATAGTGGGCCGCAGCAAAGACCTGATCATCTCCGGCGGCTTCAATGTCTACCCCAAAGAAATCGAATTGCTCATTGACGATATACCCGGTGTAGACGAGTCGGCTGTCATTGGCGTTGCTCATCCGGATTTTGGCGAAGCCGTAGTGGCCATTGTCGTGCCCAAAGCCGGCGCCGAGCTGGACGCCGACGCCATGATGGCCGACCTGAAATCCCGTCTTGCCAATTTCAAGGTGCCTAAACGCATTTATTTCACCGATCAATTGCCCCGCAACACCATGGGCAAAGTGCAGAAAAACGTGCTGCGAAATCAGTACGCATAGTTTCCTGGCTGGACGCCATGGAAGCTTGTTTCAGGAGCTGGGCTCCCCGAGTACCAAGTGCCGGGGTTTATTCATTCAAACACAAATACAAGCTTACCGATAAAAAATCGGAAGAGGAGACATCATGAAGAACAAAATCATCTACTCCGCAATCGCTGCATTGTCGGCGCTGGCGGTCACAAGCGCTGCACATGCCGCATGGCCGGAACGCGCCATCACTATTGTCGTGCCGTTCCCGGCGGGTGGTGGAACCGACACTTTTGCCCGGCCGCTGGCACAACAATTGGGCGAGCAACTGGGGCAGAGCGTCGTAGTCGATAACAGGGGCGGTGCGGGCGGCACATTGGGCGCAGGCGTAGCATCGCGCGCCGCACCCGACGGCTACACCTTCTTTATGGGGGGCGCTCATCACGTGGTCGCGCCGTCAATCTACAAGAAGCTTAGCTACGACATTCAAAAAGATTTCGACCCCGTAGCCATGCTGGCACAACCCCCGCAAGTTATTGTCGTCAATCCCGGCAAGCTTCCGGTCAAGACCGTCAAGGAACTCATCGAGCACGCCAAGGCCAACCCGGGTACTGTCAATTTTGGCTCGGCCGGCGTGGGTAGCACACACCACTTGGCGGGCGAATTGTTTGCCCTCAAGAGCGGAATCGAACTGACTCACGTTCCTTACCAAGGTGCGGGGCCTATGCTGACCGGGTTGATCACCGGACAGGTTGACCTGGCTTTTGACGGTCTCGGCTCATCGGCCTCGCATATCCGCGCAGGGTCCATACGCCCCTTGGCTGTGGCAGCGGCCAAGCGGTCGCCGTCACTCCCCGACGTCCCGACGGTAGACGAAGCCGGCATTCCCGATTATGAAGTGTCCACGTGGTACGCCATGTGGGCGCCCAAAGGCACGCCGCCGGATATCGTCACCAAAATGGCGTCCGAGATCACCAAGGCCTTGAACGCCCCGAAAGTGAAGGAACTCTGGTTCAGCAATGGCAGCGCCACGCCTAATCTTACCGGCGCCGACTTCGGCAAGTTCGTCGACAGCGAAATTGTTCGTTGGGCTGAGGTCGTCAAAGAGGCCGGTGTGCAGAAACAGTAAAAGCCGCCGCAGCGAAGACATCGATACGGGCCGCCTTGCGGCCCGTATCGATTTAAAGATAGGGGCTCGCCAGCCAGATAATCCGGTTTCGCAAGCGCTTGCGAAACGGAATGGCGGCCAATTCTTCCAGGCTCAAGGCATCGGCTTCTTCAATTTCCTTGTCTATCATCGTTTCGATATTGCGTGCGGTATCGACGCTGTAGACCTCCATGTCGAGCTCGAAATTCAAACGCAGGCTGCGGGGGTCCATATTGGACGATCCTACGTAAGACCAGCATCCATCGATGGTGATGAGCTTGGAGTGATTGAAGTTTCCGTTGGCGCGCCATACGCGGCAGCCATTGCGTATCACTTGATCAAGTTGTGCGGTCATGGCGTAGTTGACCAGTCGCAGGTTATTGCGGCCCGGTATTACGATATCCACCACGATGCCCCGCCGCGCAGCCGTATTGATGGCCCCAAGCAATATCTGGTCGGGCAGGAAGTAAGGCGACTGTATGCGTATGTGATGCTGGGCCACGGCGAACGCGCCCAGAAGCATGTTATGGGTGCCCACAATATAGCGGTCAGGTCCGGAACGGATGCAGCGCGCCGCCGTGCCCGGCGTGTCTTGCGGCCACGTCGTGCCATACCATGTCTCGTACGGCAGTACTTCCTTGGTGGTGAACTTCCAGTCGTGCGCGAAGACGGCCATCAGTTGCAGTACGACAGGGCCCTCAACGCGAAAATGCGTATCGCCAGTGGTCTCGGATCCAGCGACCTCTGTGACGAATCCCGCACGGATATTCATGCCGCCTGTAAAGCCGATCCGGCCGTCCACGACCAGTATCTTCCTGTGGCTGCGCAGGTTGGCATAGGGCATGCGCAGAAATCCCAGCGGATTCGTCATGAACAAGGCGCAAGGTATGCGCTGCTTGCGCAAGAGCCGGATGATGGGCGGATGCGAATACTTCGAACCGATGGCGTCGATGAGAATCCGTATTTCGACTCCGCGATCCCGCGCTTGAACAAGCGCGTCCACTATCTTGCGGCCTTCGCTGTCATCATCAAAGATGTAGGTCTGAAGCGCGATGGATTTCTGGGCACCATGAATGGCCTCCAGCATTGCGGGGTAGGTTTCGTCGCCGCCTACCAATGTCCGGATATGGTTGCCGCCAAGAAGAGGGAAGTGACTGACCCGGTCGCCCAGCACTTTGAGCGAGCGGAATTGCGCAGCGCCTATGAGGCTTGCATCGGCCAGAGGCAAATTCAAAATGCGCGAGTAGTCTTTTTCGGTCTTGTTGCGCTGGTCGGAGATGTGGTCCTGGCGGATCCGATTGATACCCGCAATCAGGTATACCAGAGGCCCCAGCAATGGCGACATCAGAATCACGCCGACCCAGCCGATTGCCGCGCGCACATCATTTTTTGTCATGGCGGCGTGTACGGCAGCCGTGCCGCCCACGACAAGGCTTAAAACGAATGCAAGATGCGGCCAGTACTCCAGAAACACGGACTGCAATGAAGCCATATTCAACGCCATATCAGAATTGTTCTTGAGGTCGCCCGGGTATGTCGGTTTGTGCATGC
>JAKFDW010000408.1:0-5863 GCA_036675955.1 Orrella sp.
CATGCTTTATCCCTACCTGCGCGCCAACGTGGCCGACGCCATTACACGCACGTCGCTGCCTCCGCTGCACCTGGCCGAAGTCAACTTCCAGGGCCTGTACGAACAGCGCATCGCCCAGTTGGCCCAAGAGCAGCAGAGCCAGCAAGGCCAACAGGACTCCGGCCTGATCCTGCCGCCGGGCATGACTCGCCAATAAGGCCGCACATGAGCGCTCCAGCCCAGCGTATTCGCGTGGCGGTACTCGGCGCGGGTAGCTGGGGCACGGCGCTCGCGGCACTGGCCTGCTCGCAGGCCGACACCCTCATCTGGGCGCGCGACCCTGCAGTCGTACACGAACTGAACCGGCAGCACAGCAACACGCGCTACCTGCCGGACATCGCCCTGCCCGCCACCCTGCGCGCCACGCCAACGTTGCAGGAAGCCATCGAACATGTATGCGCAGACGGCGTGGAACACGGGTTGGTCATTCTTGGCGTACCCGTGGCGGGGCTGCATGACGCCTGCACGCAGATCGCCGCCACGCTGGACCGGCACCGCGATGCGCCTTGCGAGACGCGTTGCGACGCGCGTTGCGAGACGCGCATTACCATTGTCTGGACCTGCAAGGGCTTCCAGCACGAAACCGGCTTGCTGCCCCACCAGATAGCGCAGAACGCACTGTCCGCATGGCCGGAACTGAACCTGGGCGTATTGTCGGGCCCATCCTTCGCCCATGAGGTGGCGCAGGGACTGCCCGTAGCCCTTACCCTGGCAACCCTCGGGCCGCGGCATGAAAACGCCGCAGCGGACGTTCTGGCGGCACTGCATGGCACGAACGCCCGCATCTACACCAGCACGGATGTCATCGGCGTGGAAGTCGGCGGCGCATTGAAGAACATCATGGCCATCGCCTGCGGCATTTCAGACGGCCTGGGACTTGGCACCAATGCGCGCGCCGCGCTCATCACCCGGGGTCTTGCGGAAATGCAGCGCCTTGGCCTGGCCCTGGGCGGGCAGGCTGAAACCTTTGCCGGGCTGGCCGGCCTGGGAGACCTGGTGCTCACCGCCACCGGCGCGCTGTCCCGCAACCGCCAAGTAGGCCTGGCCATAGGCGAAGGCCAGGCACTGGAACAGATACTGGCAGGCGGCGTCACGGCAGAAGGCGTGCGCTGCGCACGCGCAGCGCGCGACCTGGGCCGCCTGCACAATGTGGATTTACCAATTACTGCCGCCGTCTGCGGCGTGCTTTTCGACGGTCTCGCTCCGCGCGAAGCCGTATCCAGCTTGCTCGCGCGCGAAGCCCGCGCCGAAGCGGCCTGACGCCTATCTCAACAAGGAAACCCGATGACTGGCTTTTCAACGATGCGACGCCATTTGAATTTGTCCGTGCTCAGCCTGGCCACACTCGGTGCGCTGCTGCTTGCGCCGGCTGCCGGCGCCGCCGAATGGCCCAGCCGGCCCGTGCAGATGGTCGTCCCCTTCCCGGCGGGTTCCTCGCCCGACACCCTGGCGCGTGCCATTGCGGAGCCGCTGGCCAAAGACCTGGGCCAGCCAGTGGTGGTGGAAAACAAGCCAGGCGCCGGCGGCAATATCGGCACGCGCCACGCCAGCAAAGCCAAGCCCGACGGCTACACCTTGCTGCTCACGATCAACGGGCCCATGGTCACCGCGCCCACGCTCTACAAGAAATCGTTGGGATACGACCCGCTGACCGACCTGGATCCCATCAGCCTGGTGGGCACCAGCCCCAACGTGCTGGTCGTGCCCAAAGACTCGCCGGCCAAGAATCTGAAGGAATTCGTGCAACTGGCAAAAGACCAGCCAGGCGCGCTGAATTACGGCTCAGTCGGGCCCGGAAGTTCTTCGCACCTTGGAATGGCCATGCTGGAACATGAAGCCGGCATCAAGCTGCAGCAGATTCCCTACACCGGTTTTCCGCAAATCACCACGTCCATCATTGCCGGCGATATCCAGGCCGGGTTCATGGTGCCGGGCGTAGCCATGCCGCAAGTCAATGCCGGCAAGATACGCGCGCTGGCCATTACCAGCCTGGAAAGCAGCGAACTGCTGCCCGGCGTGCCGACCATGGCATCGCAAGGCTATCCAGGCTTCGAATCGATCTCGTGGGACGCCATCTTCGTGCCAGCCGGAACTCCGGCCGATATCGTGGAGCGCCTGAACAAGTCCATAACCAAGATCCTGGCGCTGCCCGATGTGAAGCAGAAAATGGCAACGTTGTACTTCACCCCTGCGCCTTCGACGCCGGCAGAACTGACCGAGATGATCAAGGCCGAGAAGGTACGATGGGACGAAGTGATTAATCGCTTGAATCTGTCGCTGGACTAAAAATCTAAACTTATCCGTGACGGACGAAAAATTGCCCCGATTTAACGGGGCAATTTGTTTCGAGGTATACGGGTCACCTGTATGCCGCTGCTCGCGAACTCTCGCGCGCGGGCCAACAACCCAAAACCCGTCTACACGCTGCCCGCGAAGCCCGACTGGCGCCAGGCTTCGAATACCGTAACCGCCACGGCGTTGGACAGATTAAGGCTGCGCTGCTGGGGCATCATGGGCAGGCGCAGGCGCTGCTCGGCCGGAAAAAATGCCATTTCCTCGGGTGTCATGCCGGCCGTTTCCCGGCCGAACACGAAAACGTCGCCCGGCAGGAACTGAGCCTGGCCCAGCAACTGCGTGCCTTTGGTGGTCAGGGCGAAACGCCGCTCGGGCGCCCCGCCTATTTTTTCGAAAGCCAGCGCCAAGGTGTCATGCACCTGCATATTGGCCCATTCGTGGTAATCCAGGCCGGCGCGCTTCATGCGCTTGTCGTCCAGTTCGAATCCCAGGGGCCGCACCAAGTGCAGACTGGCGCCGGTGTTGGCCGCCAGGCGGATCACATTGCCGGTATTCGGAGGAATTTCCGGCGAGACGAGAACAATATGAAACATGCGTACCAGGAGGAGTCCGGGTCGATCAGGGACGCGCCGCAGTCCAGGCAACCAGATCGGTCACCAGATTCTTGAACAGCTCGCGCAAAGCCTGGTAGCCCTCGTTGGGCCGCAGGGTGGTTTCATCCATATACAGCTTGCGATTGACTTCCAGCTGCAGGCTGTGGCGATTGTTTGCCGGATCGCCATAGCGGCGCACCAGTTCCACGCCTTTATAAGGCGCGTTGATGGAGACATCGTAGCCGCGTTCACGCAGCCACGCGCCGACAAATTCGCGGAATTCGGGAGCACTGGTGGTACCGTCGCGATCGCCCAGGACGAAGTCGGGATGCACCAGGCCGGGTGTATCAGTGGCATACGCCCCTGCAACGCTGGGCATGGAATGGCAGTTAATGTGCCAGACCTTGCCATGCGCGGCATGGACGGCGTCAAGCGTTTGCTTGACGGCGCCATGGTATGGCTTCCAGCACGCGTCGATACGGTGCCGTACTTCATCGATGGACAACTTGCGCTCGTACAAGGGCGTGCCGTCGTCCAGCATGCGCCAGATCAGGCCCTTGCCCAGGCGCACCTTGGGCGAATCGGGTACCGGTTCGGGCCATGGCGCATCGAGCAACAGCGCATCGATTTCATCTTCGCCACGGTTGGCGTCGATGTACGCGCGCGGAAAACGCGCCTCGACTAGCGGAACGCCCAGCGCCGGAGCATCGCCCCAGAGGTCGGCGACCCACGTGTCTTCGGCGGTACGCAGCACACCCGCAGCCACCGCGGAATCGAAGTCCGGCGGGTAAGTCGTGCCGCTGTGCGGCGAATCCAGGACCAATGCTGCCGGCGCGGATTCCGGCATATGGAGCCGATACGAAAGAGGCTGTGTGTGTGTGCGCAACGTCATAAAAAATCAAACATCAGTAAAAAAAGTTAATCGATAGCAATGCCGGCTTGCTTGGCCACGACGGCGCTCTGATCGATACGATCGGAGATCTGCTTGGCGAACTCGGCCGGCGTATTGCCGATGGGCGCGGCGCCCAGTGAAGCAAGGCGCTCGACGACTTCAGGCGACTTCAAGATCTTGACCATGGACGCGTTGAGCTTTTCCACGATATCGGCAGGAAGATCGGCGGGGGCGACAAGGCCGAACCACGACGCATCGTTGACTTCAGGAAGACCCACTTCGGCAAAAGTTGGAACGTCCGGCAATGCGGCAACACGCTCAGGCCAGGCCACGGCCAGGGCGCGCAGCTTGCCGGCCTTGATGTGCGGCAACGATGTGGGCAGGTTGTCGAAGAAAACATCGACTTGTCCGGCCAGGGTGTCGGTCAGGGCCGGGCCTGATCCACGGTAAGGCACGTGCAGCAGATCGGTCTTGGAGGCCATCTTGAACAGTTCGCCCATCATGTTGGCAACCGAGCCATGGCCGGCCGATGCGTAGCTGAGCGCGCCCGGTTCGGCCTTGGCCAATGCGACGAACTCCTGCATGTTCTGCGCCTTGACCTGCGGGTTTACCGTAACGACGTTAGGAACGGCGGCTACGTTGGTGATGGGGGTGAAGTCTTTCTTGACGTCGAAGGGCAGCTTTTTGTAGACGGCGGGGTTGATGCCGTGCGTGCTGACCGTGGCAATGCCCAGCGTGTAGCCGTCGGGCTTGGCCTTGGCGACGGCATTGCTGCCGATCGAGCCGCCTGCGCCGCCGCGGTTTTCCGCCACAACTGTCTGGCCCAGTTCGGCTGTCAGGCGTTCGGCAACGATACGGCCCACGACGTCGGTGGTGCCGCCTGCGGGAAACGGAATGATCAAGGTGATAGGACGGCTGGGATAGCTTTCAGCCTGAGCGGATGCAACCATAGGCATAATTGCCAGGGCGCCGATCATAAGGCCAAGAATACGTTTCTGGTGTCGCATGGGGAAGTAGCTCCTGTGGATAAACGGATCGTCGACGACGCCCGGCATGGACCAATTTTAGTTCCCGCATATTGTTGCAGCACGGTAACAATGGCACAAGCGAAAGAAAGTGAGTATCATATTCCAGGTTGGAATACCTAAAATCATAACGCCTTCACGACACACAACAAGGATTTTCCCGTGCGTCGCCACTGCCCTTCCCTGGTTGCCTTGCAGGCTTTCGAAGCCGTCGCTAGCCACGGCAGCCTTACGCGCGCGGCGCAGTCGCTGCATATCAGCCAGGGCGCCGTCAGCAAACAGATCAAGCAACTGGAAACCTTCCTGGGCATGAGCCTGTTCCAAAGGCAGCGCTATGGCCTGGAGCTCACCGCCGGCGGCCAGCGCTACCTGCAGGAGATCGCACCGGCGCTCAGCCGCATCGAGGCCGCCACCCTCGAAGCCATCGCTCCGCCAACTCAGGGGGGCATATTGCGCATCACCTGCATGCCCACCCTTGGCGCAAAATGGCTCATACCCAAGTTGCCCGACTTCATCAAGCGCTGGCCCGACGTCAACCTGACTTTCCTGCCCCACCGATACGGCTACGACTTTTCCGCACCCGAGGTCGACGCCTCGATGCGCTTCGGTTACGGCGACTGGCCGGACTGCGAAGCCGACTACATTGTCGGCCGGGCCATCGTGCCGGTGGCCAGGCCTGGGATGTTTTCTTTGCCGGTGGCCGGCCCCGAAGCGCTCACGGCGATGCCGCTGCTGCAGCACGTATCGGCGCCGCATGCCTGGCACGACTGGATGCGCGCCACCGGAGCCCACTCCAGGGCGGTCACCACGGGTCCCAGCTTCGACCAGTTTTCGCTCATGACGGAAGCGGCCATTGCCGGCCTGGGCGTGGCCCTGATCCCCGCCTGCCTCATCGAGGACGAACTGCGCAGCGGCAAGCTGGAACAGGTATACGACATGTCCATACTGGAGCGCCAGGGATACTACCTTTGCTATCCGCCGGACCGCGCCCGGTTGCCCGAACTGATGGTGTTTCGCGC
>JAKFDW010000409.1:0-12737 GCA_036675955.1 Orrella sp.
CTGTATTTTTCGGATGATTATTGGCCTGATTTCGGTGCCAAAGAGCTCGATGCCGCCTTCGAGTGGTATCGAACCCGGGAACGCCGATTTGGACGCACCAGCGCCCAGATTGCAAAGAAAACCTGAAAGCGGGAGCCTCCTATGTTGAAGCAGCGCGTCATGACGGCGATCGTCTTGCTTGCAGTCTTGCTCGGAGCCTTGCTTGCCCCGGGACCTTGGGCTCTGGTCCTGCTTTTCACGCTTATTGCTGCGTGTGCCCTCTGGGAATGGCTAAGACTCACCTGGCAGGGGCAAGGCTCTCGCATGCCCATCGTACTTGCAGTTCTTGCGGGCGTTGGTCTGTTGATCGTGGCCCGGCAGTGGCTTTCACCGGAGCCTGCATTATGGTCTCTACAGTTTCAATCGCTGCTTGACCGCTGGATCATTCCGGCTGTTGCCTTTATATGGGTGGTGGCGGGCACCGCCATGGTAATCCGGGGCCAGGCCAAGAACCGCACTGGTTGCGCATGGCTCAGCGCATTTGGCGTTCTTGCCGTTCTAGCCGTCTGGGCCGCGCTCGTGCAGCTCTTCCTGGCGCACGGATCCTGGTTTCTGGTTTCGCTGCTTGCCGTGATCTGGTTCGCCGACATTGCCGCCTACTTTACGGGCAAGGCGCTAGGCAAGCGCAAGCTGGCCCCCAGGGTAAGCCCCGGAAAAACCTGGGAAGGCGCCATCGGCGGGGTTGTTGCCGCCACTGTGTGGGTGATGGCCACCGTTTATTGGCCGGGAAGCTTCGGCGCTGTGTTGTCCGAACGCTGGCCATTATGGGCGGTCATGCTGATCGCCATTTTCCTGTCGGCCCTGTCCATTATCGGCGACTTGTTCGAGTCCTTGCTCAAGCGGCGCGCCGCCATGAAGGACTCCAGCCAGTTGCTGCCCGGACACGGTGGCGTATACGACCGCATTGATGCCTTATTGCCTGTCGCGCCGTTCGCCTTGCTGTTGACGGGAGTGCCGCTTTGATGGCTCATCAACAGGTATGTGTGCTGGGCTCTACGGGTTCGATAGGCGAAAATACGCTCGACGTCATTGCCCGGCACCCCGACACCATGTCGGTATACGCACTTAGCGCGCATAGCCGTATCGAGCGCCTGGCCGCTCAGGCAGAGGCCACGGGCGCCAAGGTAGTCATCGTGCCGTCCGACGCGGCACGCAGCCGTTTCGCGCAGGCCTGGAACGGGTCCGGCCCCATGCCGGAATTGCGCGTGGGAAGCCAGGCGCTTGCCGACACGGCGGCCGACCCCATGGTTACTACAGTAATGGCGGCTATCGTCGGCGCAGCGGGGCTGCCTGCGGCGCTGGCGGCGGCGAACTCCGGCAAGCGCGTCCTGCTGGCCAACAAAGAGGCGTTGGTGGCGGCTGGCGGCTTGTTTATGCAGGCAGTGCGCGAAAACGGCGCCGAACTCCTGCCCATCGACAGCGAACACAACGCAATATTCCAGTGCATGCCCCAAGGCAACAGGGCCGTTGCGCCGACAACGCCGGCAAAAGGCGTCCGGCGCCTGCTGCTTACGGCTTCCGGCGGGCCTTTTCGCACCACGCCTCTGGCCCAGCTTGCCGGCGTCACGCCTGACCAGGCTTGCGCCCATCCCAACTGGAGCATGGGCCGCAAGATATCTGTCGATTCGGCCACCATGCTGAACAAAGGCCTGGAAGTCATCGAGGCGCATTGGTTGTTTGCCATGCCGGTCGACCAGATCCAGGTCGTTGTGCATCCGCAAAGCATGGTGCACTCAATGGTGGAATACGAAGATGGTTCTATTCTGGCCCAACTGGGCCAGCCCGACATGCGTACACCCATAGCCTATGGGCTGGGGTTTCCCGAGCGCATCAATAGCGGTGTGGGCTTGCTGGCCCTCACCGCCCTGGGGCGCCTGGACTTTGAAGAGCCCGATTTCGAACGCTTCCCATGCCTGCGCTTGTCGTTCGATGCGCTGCGGTCCGGCCAGGCCGCATGCGTCGCGCTCAATGCTGCCAACGAGGTTGCCGTGGACTGTTTTTTGAAAGAGCAAGTTCGCTATACTGAAATTGCTCATGTCATAGAAGGCTGCCTGAGTCGCATGGCCGGCATGCCGACGCCCGACCTGACTTCGCTCGACGACATCCTGGCGCTGGATGCCCGGGCCCGCAGTGTCGCCTCCGGGCTCTGTCTTGCCAGCGGCTAGTCCGGCTGTTTTTCCAGGAATATCATGCTTTTCACCTTGCTAGCCTTTGCCATCGCCCTTGGCGTGCTGATCACCTTCCATGAGCTCGGCCACTATTGGGTGGCGCGCCGCTGCGGAGTACGGGTGTTGCGCTTTTCTGTCGGCTTCGGCAAAGTGCTGCTCCGCCGCACTGACCGTCACGGGACCGAATGGGCGGTTTCTGCCATTCCGCTGGGAGGCTATGTCAAGATGCTCGACGACGCGCCCGAGCACAGCACAGCCGAAGAGGCCGGACGCGCCTTCAACAATAAGTCGCTGGGTCAGCGTAGCGCTATCGTCCTGGCCGGGCCGGGCGCCAATCTTGTGCTGGCCGCCTTGCTTTATACAGCGCTGGGCCTGGCCGGCACCAACGAGCCGGCCGCCATCCTGGCTGCACCTGCGCCCAGTACGACGGCCGCTCAGGCCGGATTCCAGGCGGGCGACCGCATTACACGTATCAACGATCAGGCAGTTCAGTCCTGGGGCGAAGCGCGATGGCAGCTCCTGGATGCGCTCACCAGCGGCGGCCAGGTCCAGGTACAGGTAGACACCGCCTCCGGGGTTTCGCGTGAGCGGCATCTGAATCTCGAGCCGGCCGCGATAGAGCCCGAAGGCTCCGATCTCATGGCCCACGCGGGTTTGACGCTGGCTTCGCCACGTCCTTTGGTAAATCAAGTCACGGCTGGCGGGCCGGGCGCAGAGGCCGGGCTTCGCAACGGGGATGTCGTTGTTTCTCTGGGCACGCTGAAAGAGCCATCCGCCGATGCCCTGGTGACTGAAATCCAGAAGCGCGCGGACCAGCCATTGCCCATCACTGTTCTGCGGGACGGTGTTCCCGTCACACTCACGGTTACGCCACGTGCCCAAGCGGGCGAAGATGGCGCAACGATAGGCCGTATCGGGGTTTTGCTGGGCGCCGACTTCCCGATGGTGACCGTGCGCTACGGCCTTTTCGATAGTCTGGTTCGCGGCGTTTCCCGCACCGTGGATACGGCCTGGTTTTCGCTGAAAATGATGGGCCGCATGGTAACCGGCGATGTATCGCTGCGGAACGTGAGCGGACCTGTCACTATCGCCGACTACGCAGGCCAGACTGCGCGCATCGGTCTGGCTGCCTACATAGGTTTTCTGGCACTAATCAGTGTTAGTATCGGCGTGTTAAATTTGCTGCCCGTGCCTATGCTCGATGGCGGCCACTTGATGTTCTACATCATAGAGGCTGTTCGCGGCAAACCGATACCCGACAAATGGCTGGAAAGCGGGCAGCGTATCGGGCTTGGCTTGCTTGCCGGCCTGATGGGCCTGGCATTTTTCAATGATTTTTCCCGCCTTTTCACTTAGAGGCATTGTGCCTTACAATCTTTCACCAATTATTCGCCCAAGGATCCTCCAGGATGTCGTTTAGCCGGAAATTCCCATTTGCCAAGCGCGCCATGCCCGTCTTGCTGGCAGCTATGCTTCTCCCCAGCCTTGCGAGCGCGTTTTCACCATTCGTGGTGCGCGATATCCAGGTCAATGGCATCCAACGAGTCGATGCGGGCACCGTGTTCAGCTACCTGCCGGTCAAGGTGGGCGAACAATTCACCGAAGCCCAGGCCAGCGAAGCTATTCAGCGTCTTTATGCAACGGGCTTCTTCAGCGACGTCAAAATCGACACCGTCAATAACGTGCTGGTCGTATCCGTAAAAGAAAGGCCTACCATTGCGTCGGTCACCTTCAACGGCATGCACGAATTCGACGCCAAGGCCATCACCACATCCCTGGGTCAGGTCGGCTTCGGCCAGGGACGCGTATTCGATCGCTCCATGCTGGAACGCGCAGAGTTCGAGTTGAAGCAGCAATACTTGTCCAAAGGCAAGTATGGTGTGGAAATCAACCCCATCATCACGCCGCTGCCGCGCAACCGGGTAGGGGTCAGCTTCGACATCTTCGAAGGCGACCTTGCGAAGATCAAGCAGATCAATATCGTTGGTAACGAGACGTTCTCGGAAGGCACTTTGCTGGATGAAATGGAACTCACCGATTCCGGCATGATGACCTGGTATACGGGCACGGACAAATATTCGCGCGAAAAGCTCGAGGGCGATATCGAACGTATCCGCTCTTTCTATCTCGACCGGGGCTACCTCGAATACTCGTCAGAGCCTCCACAAGTCAGCATCTCGCCCGACCGCCAGGATATCTTCGTAACACTGACCATACACGAAGGCGAGCCCTACACGGTGCGCAGTGTAAAGCTGGCCGGCGACCTCCTTGGTCTCGATGCCAATATTCAACCGCTGGTGCAAGTAAAGGCCGGCGAAAAATTTTCGGCAACAAAAACCAACGCCACAGTAAAAGCCATTACAGAATATCTCGGCAGCCTGGGTTATGCGTTTGCCAATGTGAACCCAAATCCGGTGCTGGATCGCGAAAACCACGAAGCCGATCTCACCTTTTATGTCGACCCAGGCCGTCGCGTTTATGTGCGCCGCATCGAAATCGGCGGGAACACACGCACTCGGGACGAAGTCGTCCGGCGCGAGATGCGTCAGCAGGAAGCTGCCTGGTACGATTCGAGCAGTATCAAGTCTTCCCGCGACCGTGTCGATCGCCTGGGCTATTTCAACGAGGTCAACGTACGCACCACACCGGTTCCGGGGTCACCCGACCAGGTCGACGTCAACGTCGATGTCAAGGAAAAACCCACGGGCCTGATCAATCTGGGCGTGGGTTATGGCTCTACCGACAAAGTCATCCTGTCGGCCGGTATCAGCCAGGATAATATATTTGGCAGCGGCAATACCTTGTCTCTGCAGGTCAACACCAGCAAGACCAACCGCGCCGCCATTCTTTCGCATACCGATCCGTACTGGACACGCGACGGCATAAGCAAGACAACATCGCTGTATTACCGTCGCACTACGCCCTACGACAGCAATAACGCCTACGGAGACTATGAAGTCACGGCCATCGGCGGGGGCTTCAATTTCGGCGTGCCGATTTCGGAATATGACCGCATTTTCGCCGGCGTAAGTTATGAGCACAACAGGTTGGGAAGGCTTAACGCCAATACGCCCCTGGCCTACGAACAGTATAAGGAAGAGTATGGCGAGTCGACGAACTCCGTAATCTTCAACGTGGGCTGGTCCAAAGATACCCGCGATAGCGCCATTGCGCCTACCAAAGGAAGCTATACGCGTCTTTCAGGTGACATATCTACCGTCGACCTGCAGTACTACATGCTTAGCGCTCAACAGCAATACTATCTGCCTCTGGGCAAGGCCTACACCCTGGCTTTCAACGGCCTGGCCGACTGGGGCAAATCGTATAGCGACAAGTCATTCCCCGTTATCAAGAACGTATACGGCGGCGGCATAGGGTCGGTACGCGGGTACGAAGGTGCATCGTTGGGCGGACGGGACACGCGTACAAATGATTACCTTGGCGGCTCACAACGCCTCGTAGGTAATATACAGTTGTACCTGCCGTTCCCCGGCGCCACGCGCGACCGGACTCTGCGCTGGTTCCTCTTTACCGATGCAGGTCAGGTCACCACCACCGGCAGCGGCACATGCGCCCACGGTATCAATAACGAGGCCGAAGATCCATGCGGCTGGAAGTATTCCGCTGGTATAGGTTTGTCGTGGCAGTCGCCGCTGGGTCCGCTGCAATTGTCGTACGGTAGGGCGCTCAACGCCAAACCGGGCGACGACAAGCAAGCGTTCCAGTTCCAGATCGGTACAGGTTTCTGATTCCCGCCATTTAGTGGCACAATAGCTTTTTTATCTCTGCTACTTTGCAAGGTAGATTTTTCATGAAGTCTCAATTAGCTTTAAATGTTTCTGCTTTAACCCATAGTATCGGCCGCCGCCATCGCGCTTTGGTTCTGGCCGTTGCCCTGGGCGCCAGCGCGATGGTGGCGGCACCTGTCTATGCTCAGTCGACCAAAATCGGCTTTGTCAGCACAGAACGCATCCTGCGAGACTCCAAGCCTGCCAAGGCGGCACAATCCAAGATCGAATCCGAATTCAAGCGCCGCGACGACGAATTGCAAAAAATGGCCAACAGCCTGCGCTCACAAGCGCAGAAGTTTGACAAAGACGCGCCGGTATTGTCCGAATCCGAACGCGTCAAGCGTCAGCGCCAATTGGCCGACCTCGATTCCGACCTCCAACGCAAGCGCCGCGAATTCCAGGAAGACTTCAATCGCCGCCGCAACGAAGAGTTCTCCAGCATTGTCGAAAAAGCCGATGCCGCCATCAAGAAGATTGCCGAGCAACAAGGTTACGACCTGATTGTTCAGGATGCGGTCACGGTAAGCCCCAAAGTAGACATTACCGACCAGGTCATGAAAGCACTCGGCGGTTAACCTCAGATGCCGGTATTGCTAGCACCTGAACAGGCGCCGACACTATACGAGCTCCTGGCCGAGGCAAACACCATCGGTCTGGACTGCAAACCGGTCGATACCAGCAACGAATCCTCGCCGCATATCCAGGGCCTGGGTTCGTTGACTTCCGCGACAAGCACAGAAATCAGCTTTCTGTCCAATCCCAAATTGCGCAATCAACTGGCCGACTGCGCCGCGGCGGCGGTCATCATGACCGCCGCCGACTACGAGGCGCTGGAACCTGGCAGCGGCTCTTATCGCGTAGTGCTTTGCAGCCAGCCTTACCTGATGTACGCCTTGCTGGCGCAATGGTTCGACCAACGCAGAATGAGCCGGCTCGAAACCGGCATACACGCCACGGCCATCATTGCGCCAAGCGCGCAACTTGCCGACGATGTCAGCATCGGTCCGTATTGCGTCATTGAAGAGGGCGTGCGTATCGGGCAGGGCACACGACTGGGCGCCCATTGTGTGATCGGCGCGAATTCCGTGCTGGGCAAAGACTGCCTGCTGCATGCACGGGTAACGCTCTACCACAATGTCTCGGTTGGGGATCGCGCCATTCTTCATTCAGGCTCGGTGTTCGGCGCCGACGGTTTCGGCTTTGCGCCCGACCCTCATAATGCCGCGGGGGCCTGGGCCAAGATCGCCCAGATCGGCGGCGTGCTTCTTGGGAATGACGTCGAGATCGGCGCCAATACCACCGTCGATCGCGGTGCGCTCGAGAACACGCTGGTGGGCAACGGCGTCAAGCTGGACAACCAGATAATGATAGGCCATAACGTGCAGATCGGCGACCATACCGCCATGGCGGCATGCGTGGGCGTTGCGGGCTCGACCATCATAGGGCAGCGCTGCACCATAGCCGGCGCGGCCATGCTTTCGGGCCACCTTGTGCTGGGCGACGACGTCCATGTGTCGGGCGGTACCGCCGTCACGTCCAACATCAGCACCCCCGGCCGTTACACCGGGGTCTATCCATTCGCCGAACACACCCAGTGGCAGCGCAACGCCGCAGTCTTGTCACAGTTGGCACAGTTGCGTCGTCGCCTGCGAGCGATGGAAAAAACGCACAGTAATCAATAAGTCGTATCGTACGGCTCAAGCACGCAGGATATAAATAGAGATGGAACTCGACATCAAACAAATCATGGAGCGGCTGCCGCATCGTTATCCGATGCTGCTGGTCGACCGTGTCATTGAAATGGTACCGGGCAAGAGCATCGTGGCCATCAAGAATGTGTCGATGAACGAACCTTTTTTCAACGGTCACTTCCCGCACCATCCGGTCATGCCGGGCGTATTGATCATCGAGGCGCTAGCCCAGGCAGCTGCCTTGTTTTCGTTCGAAGACAACGATGTCAAGCCGGCCGACAAGAAAATGGCCTATTACCTTGTCGGCATAGATGGCGCGCGCTTTCGCCGCCCCGTCGTTCCTGGCGACCAATTGCGCCTCGAGGCGACCGCCGACAAGATCAGCCGCTCCATATGCCGATACAACGCCAAGGCGACGGTCGATGGCCAACTCGTGGCTGAAGCGAAGATCATGTGTGCCATCCGTGTTCTGGAAGATTGACAATGTCCAGCCTGATACATCCCACAGCGGTAATAGCTGACGGCGCAGTCATTGCCGACGATGTCAGCATAGGTCCCTTTTGCGTTATCGGCGAACATGTATCGATAGGCAAGGGCACGGTGGTGGGCCCGCATTGCGTTATCGACGGGCACACCACAATAGGCGCCAACAACAATTTCTACCGGTTCTGCTCCGTGGGCGGAATGCCGCAAGACAAGAAATACCGTGGCGAGCCCACTCGTGTGGAAATCGGCGACGGCAACACCGTACGCGAGTACGTCACCATCAATACCGGTACGGCTCAGGACGTCGGTGTCACCCGAATTCAGGATGACAACTGGATTATGGCCTACGCGCATATCGCGCACGATTGCCAGATTGCCAGCCATACTGTCATTGCCAACGGCGTGCAGCTTGGCGGACACGTGCATATAGGCGACTGGGCGATTCTGGGCGGCCTTTGCGCTGTGCATCAGTTCGTCCGGATCGGCGACCACACCATGATAGGCGGCACCAGCACCATGCGGCAGGATACGCCGCCTTATCTGATTGGCGCGGGCGATCCGTTTCGCCCGGTAGGCATCAATTCCGAAGGGCTGAACCGGCGCGGCTACACTCCCGAAGCCATCGCTGCCCTGAAAGAAGCCTACAAGCTGCTTTATCGCCGTAACTTGAAGCTCGAAGAAGCTTGCGAGAAAATGCGCGACTTGCAACAGGACAGGCCGCAAGCCCATGATGCATTGCAGGTAATGATAGATTTTCTTGCCGCATCGACCCGCGGTATTGCGCGTTCATGACATTGCGCATCGGCATGGTGGCAGGGGAGCCTTCGGGAGATCTCCTGGCCGCCAGGGCGATACGGGGCATTCTGCAGCACGATCCTGCCCATCATTGCGAAGGCATAGGCGGTCCCGCCATGCGCAAGCAGGGTTTCGAAGCCTGGCATCCCATGGATGCCTTGTCGGTCTTTGGTTATGTCGATGCCCTAAAGCGCCTTCCCAGCCTGCTTTCCACCTATTCCAATGTAAAGAAGCGCTGGCAATCGCAACGGCCGGATGTATTCGTAGGCATAGACGCACCCGATTTCAATCTGCGCCTCGAACTCAGTTTGCGGCAGGCGGGAATACCGACCGTGCATTTTGTGGGCCCGTCGATCTGGGCATGGCGCTACGAGCGCATCCACAAGATACGAGAAGCAGTGTCCCACATGCTCGTGCTGTTTCCTTTTGAAGAAGAAATCTATCAGAAGGAAGGCATACCGGTCACTTACGTTGGCCACCCTCTGGCCGAGCTCATTCCCATGGACCCGGACCGGAACGCGGCGCGTCGCTACCTGAACGTGGACGCGGGCGAGCGGGTTCTGGCTTTGATGCCAGGCAGCCGGGCCTCCGAGATCAAGCTGCTTGCGCCCCGTTTTCTGCAAGCGGCACAGTTGCTGACCAAGCAAGACCCGACACTGCGGGTATTGGTACCCATGGTCAATGCGCAACGACGCCTCGAGTTCGAGGCAGTGCTGCGTCAATACCCCGTGCCAAATTGCCGTATTATTGAACAAGCGCCGGATACTGCTGCGCCGGCAGCCGCCGTGTCGACGGCCGCCGTAACGACGGCCGCTGCTTCAAGTGCCGGCATGCTTCACAGCGATGCTTATTTCAGCACCCGTCCGGCAGCGTGGAACGTAATGCAGGCGGCCGATGCGGTTCTGGTTGCCAGCGGAACAGCGACGCTGGAAGCGGCCTTGTTCAAACGACCCATGGTGATCTCCTATGTGCTTTCACCCATGATGAAACGACTCATGACCTGGAAATCGGGCCAGGCCAGGCCCTACGTGCCCTGGGTGGGACTGCCCAATGTCCTGGCCCGGGATTTCGTCGTGCCCGAACTGCTCCAGGAAGAGGCCACGCCCGAGGCACTGGCCGAAGCCACCTGGAGGGCACTTAGCGACACAGGATATGCGCAGCGGGTCGTGCAGCGATTCCATGCCATGCACGAGTCCTTGAAGCGCGACACGCCCACATTGGCGGCCAACGTAATACTTCAGCAGGCGCGGCATGCTTCAAGCTGATCTCTTCACTGCCGCCACGCCGGCGGGCTTGCGCGTGGCGGGTATCGATGAAGCGGGGCGCGGACCGCTGGCCGGGCCGGTATACGCCGCGGCGGTCATACTCGATCCGTCCAGGCTGATTGCGGGCCTCGACGATTCAAAAAAACTGACTGCTCAGCGCCGCGAAGAGCTGGCTTTGGAAATACGCAGCGACGCCCTGGCCTGGTGCGTAGCCAGTGCCACAGTCGAAGAGATAGACCGCCTGAATATCCTGCAGGCCACCATGCTGGCGATGCGGCGCGCCTGCGAAGGCCTGGTCGTCAAGCCGGATATGGCGCTGATCGACGGCAACTGCCTGCCGCGCGGGCTTGCCTGCCTGGCCGAAGCCGTGGTGAAGGGCGACGCAACCGTGGCCTCGATCTCGGCAGCATCGATATTGGCGAAAACCGCAAGGGACGCCGACTGCCTGGCTTTGCATGCCGCCTATCCCGACTATGCCTTCGACCAGCACAAAGGCTATGGAACCGCCTTGCATCTGGTTCGCCTTGAAAGCCATGGCCCATGCCCCGCGCATCGCCGCAGTTTTTCGCCGGTCAGACGCTTGTTGCCCGAATACTGCGCTTCGCCATGAAACACATCAGTTCGCGCGACAACCCCGCCTACAAGCGCGTGTTGCGCCTGGCCTCCGGCAAGCGTGATTCGGCCGACGATGACAGGCAGCACGGTCACCATGCCGTACTGGAAGGCATACACCTGTGCCAGTCCTGGCTGCAGCATGTCGGCAGCCCGGAACTCGCTCTTTTCGACAGCGAGCGCGTCGAACACAATGACGAAGTCGCCGCATTGGCGCAGGCCGTCGATGCACGGTCATGCCTGTCATGCGAACCCAGGTTGATGAAAGCCCTCTCCCAGGTCGAACACGGGCAGGGCGTTTGCTTTGTCGTGACCGTGCCTGCGCCGTCCCTGCCGGCACACATAGACCACAATTGCATCTTGCTGGACCGCATACAGGATCCGGGCAACGTCGGAACACTGCTGCGCACCGCAGCAGCCGCCGGCATCCAGCACGCCTATCTGTCCCAGGGCTGTGCATCGGCCTGGTCGCCCAAAGTATTGCGCAGCGCCCAGGGCGCGCACTTCGTAATGTGCATCTACGAACACCTCGACCTGCAACACATCCACGGCAGACTCGCCGTACCGCTCATCGCCACAGCTCTGGACAGCGCCGTTTCCTTATACCAGACCCTCTTGCCGCCCGCCGCTGCATGGCTGGTCGGCAACGAAGGCCAGGGCGTGGCTCCCGCCTTGCTCGCCCTTGCCGATCAACGCGTATTCATCCCGCAAGCCGAAAACGTCGAATCCCTGAACGTAGCCGTCGCGGCCGCCATCTGCCTGTTCGAGCAGCGGCGTAGGCAGCACGGAATATAAACTTCTTCTTTGGTCCTTTCTGCCCCGCGTGTCAGGTCCTATGGGGCCCTGCCCCGCTTTGAAATGGGAGCTTGGGATACCGTTGGGTAGATCCATTCCCTGGCGAAATAGAAGCTTCAGAAGGCGGTTGGCTAGACCTGCATTCAAGTTCAAGCGGCCCGGTTGGCGGGCCGCGCAGGACGAGCGCATGAACTTTTCTTATCTTGTAGCCATGCTTGCAAAAATGCCAGGCACCCAACTCTTCCCAAAGGCATTACACCGCATTCAACCGCAGCCGCTGGCGCAGTGGGGCCGGTGCGCAGACGTTTGGGGCCCTCCAGCCAGCCGTAGGCGAAGGCAGCCCGCAGGGGCGAACGAGCCAGGCTACGCTGGTTCGGCGCTGAGGGCGCCGAATCGGGTCCCGCGTCTGCGCACCGGCCCCACTGCGCCAGCGGCGTGTAAAGAACACCAAAACATGTGCACAGAACCTTCTAGCCACATGCCGACCCACATCCAAATGCAACACCCGCGTAAACAAAGATCTGCGAACAAGCCTCTGCAAGAACCCCGCCGCGTTACGCAAGAAAGCACGCAGCACCGCTCAACAACAAAAACGACACCGCAGTTCAATAAATCCGCCGATCCAACCCCACCTCATCCAGCACCTTCGTCGATATCTCCTCGATCGACTTCGTCGTCGTCGACAGCCACGGAATATTCTCCATCCGCATCAGCCGCTCAGCCTCGGCAACCTCGTGCCGGCACTGCTTGATCGACGCGTACTGACTATTAGGCCGGCGTTCGTGACGCACCTCGGCGAGGCGTCCCGGCTGGATCGACAAGCCAAACAGCTTCTTCCTGTAAGGAACAAGCGTTGCCGGCAGCGTGCCCCGATCAAAGTCCTCGGGTATCAAAGGAAAATTCGCAGCCTTCACCGCATACTGCATGGCCAGGTACAGGCTCGTAGGCGTCTTGCCGCAACGGGACACACCCACGAGAATCACATCGGCTTGCTCCAGGCCATGAATGAACTGGCCGTCATCGTGCGCAAGACTGAAGTTGATGGCCTCGATACGATTGTTATATTGCTTGGACAAGCCTCCCATATGCGAGCGG